>JAKQGT010000255.1 GCA_029556005.1 Chlamydiota bacterium
ATCCTCCATATCGACCGCGATAAAGGACGTGTCGCTTTAGGCCTCAAACAAAAAGAGACCAATCCTTGGGAAGAAATTGAGCAAAAATACCCTCCAGGAACCCGTATCAGCGGGAAGATCGTCAATCTAGTTCCTTATGGAGCTTTCATTGAAATTGAACCTGGTATTGAAGGACTGATTCACGTTTCAGAAATGTCGTGGATTAAGAACGTGACTGATCCTAGTGAAATTGTGACTAAAGGAGATGAACTTGAAGCGATCGTCCTTTCCGTTCAAAAAGAGGAAGGAAAAATCTCTTTAGGGATTAAACAAACCGAGAAGAACCCTTGGGAAGATGTTGATCAGAAGTACCCTGTCGGGAGCACTGTTAAGGCTGAGATCCGTAACCTCACCAATTACGGCGCCTTTGTAGAGCTTGAACCGGGCATTGATGGACTCATCCATATTTCCGACCTCAGCTGGATCAAAAAAGTTTCGCACCCTTCAGAGGTTCTCAATAAAGGAGACATCGTTGAAGCAAGCATCCTATCTGTAGATCAGGAAAGTAAAAAAATTACCCTGGGCATTAAACAACTGAGTCGAAACCCTTGGGAGTCCATTGAAAAAACACTTCCTATTGGCGAGATTGTCACAGGAGTCGTCACTAAAATTACAGCTTTTGGAGCTTTCATCCAACTTGAAAATGGCATTGAAGGACTTGTCCATGTTACAGAATTATCAGATCAAGCCTTTGGAAAGGTCGAAGAGATTGTTTCTGTAGGTGACGAAGTCACAGCAAAAGTCATTAAACTCGATCCAGAACATAAAAAGATTTCTCTCTCGATTAAAGATTACTTAGTTGAGCAGAATCAAGAAAACCGCGATGATATCGTTGTTAAGAAGAAGAGAAAGAAAAAGGGTGACGAAGACGAAGAAAAGAAAGAAGAGTAAACACTTTTTTACTTTTATTTGATGACGAGACTAGAACCTAGGTAAACACCTTAGGTTTTAGTCATATAAAACATTAAACATGTAGAAGGCAATGAATAAAGACTTAGTAGCTATTTTTGAGTACTTAGAGCGCGAAAAAGGGATCAAAAGAGAAACGATCATTAAAGCAATCGAAGAATCCCTACAGGTTGCTGCACGTAAAAGCATGAAAGGGGTGGGACCTGTCAATGTTACCATCGATCCCAAAAGTGGCACCATTCAAGTCAAAGCTGAAAAAGAAGTCGTTGAGACCGTGACTTATCCTGAAGAAGAAATCACCCTTGAAGTCGCCCAAGAAATCGATCCTACAGCTGAACTTGGACAGTTTATTCAAGTGGAGATTTCTCCTGACGAATTTGGAAGAATTGCTGCCCAAACCGCGCGCCAAGTCATTTCACAAAAACTGCGGAGTGCAGAAAGGGATGTCATCTATGAAGAATACCGTCATCGCATCCACGAACTCGTCTCTGGAACTGTTAAACGTGTCGTCAAAGGGGCAACACTGATTGTCGACCTAGGAAAAGTGGAGGCTATTCT
Source organism: Chlamydiota bacterium (assembly GCA_029556005.1). GTDB lineage: Bacteria > Chlamydiota > Chlamydiia > Chlamydiales > Simkaniaceae > JAAKFF01. The sequence goes on from JAKQGT010000255.1 coordinate 1,507, forward strand.
CCCCGATCGCTTCTATCCTAAAACAGAAAAATACCATGTCGGAGACCGCATCCAAGCCCTCCTTTGGGAAGTGCGAGATACCGAAAACGGCGGTGCTGAAGTGGTTTTATCACGCAGCCATCCAGAAATGGTCGAAGAACTCTTCAAGCAAGAGGTCCCCGAACTCAATGATGAAACAGTGGGTATAAAAAAGATTGTTCGTGAAGCAGGTTATCGGACCAAAATTGCCGTCTACTCCAATGACTCTAAAGTGGACCCTTTAGGAGCTTGTGTCGGTGTTCGAGGAACCCGTGTAAAGAACATTATTCGAGAGCTCAATAACGAAAAGATCGATATTGTCATTTTTACTGAAGACAAAGTCCAACTTCTGCAAAGTCTCCTCCATCCCATTGAGCCTAAAAAACTCAATTTCGATAAAGAGAAAAAAACGATCTTTCTCGTTGTTGAGGATGAAGACTACCCCATAGTCATTGGGAAACGTGGAATGAATGCACGACTCAATGCAGAGCTTGTGGGTGCAGAGCTTGACGTGAAAAAGCTATCTGAGTACCAATCAGAACTCAGTTTTGAACGTCAACAGATGCAACTGGAAGAGGGTCCCGAGCTTGATGTTGAAATCGATAAAATTGAAGGCATGAATCAATTCGTGATTGATACAGTTAAAGAAGCAGGGTATGATACCCCTAGAAAAATTCTCAATATCTCCTCAAAAGAGCTCTCAAAAGAGACGGGAATTAGCGTAGAAATGGCTGATGATCTCATGGAGAAATTGCGCAAAATAAGGACATAAATTTTGGCAAAAAACTTAAAGCTAAAAGTTAAAAATGCCCAACTTGCTGCTGCTCTTAAACAAAACAAAGAAAAGAATGAAGAGAAAGCTGCACCCAAGAAAAAGGCTCCCCCTAAAGCGCCTCCACCAAAGGAAGTCGCTCCAGTAGAAAAGGAAACACCTCCTGTAAATGCTGCTCCTCAACAAACAGCGCCCAGTCCCTCTATCCCTAAAGAGAAACCGAAAGAATCTCCTCCCCTTAAACCCAAAACGCCTCCGCAGCAGCACAAAGCCAAACTCGGACCTGTTCCCAAGTCTAAAACAATCGAACCTCCTAAAGAAGAGAAGGCAAAACCGCAGTCAGAATCTTTTGAAGATCTCAAAAAACGGGAAAAAGATAAAAAGCCTCCAGTCGAACCAGAAAAAGAAGAGGGTTTTAAAGCGAGTTTTGGCCGCACTTCGCGCGATTTACGTAAAAAGCAAGACTCCCGATTTGATGCCCGAGACCGCCAAGGTCTGCGCGTAGGGGAAGAGCGTACATGGAGACGGCGACGCCCTCGCTATAAAGCACCCAAAGATCAAACTGAAGTGATCCGTCCCAAGGAACTTTCCGTACGGATTCCGATCTCCGTCAAAGATTTAGCCCAAGCCATGAAACTCAAAGCCTCCGAGCTCATTGCCAAGCTTTTCATGCAAGGGATTGCCATCACCATTAACGACTATCTTGATGATGAAACTACCATCCAACTTTTAGGCCATGAATTTCAATGTGAAATCACAATCGACACCAGTGAAGAAGAGCGCTTACGGATTACCGACAAAACCATTCAGGAAGAGATCGCTGAAACCGACCCCAGTAAACTGGAGCTGCGTGCACCTGTGATCGCCTTTATGGGTCATGTGGACCATGGGAAAACAAGCTTAATCGACGTCATTCGCAAAAGCAATATCGCCGGTGGAGAAGCCGGAGCCATTACTCAGCATATCGGGGCTTTTAAGTGTCACCGCGAACAGGGGGATATCACCATTCTGGATACTCCTGGTCACGAAGCCTTCACCCTCATGCGTCAAAGGGGAACCGCCTTAACCGATGTGGTTGTTCTCGTCGTTGCAGGAGATGAAGGAATTATGCCTCAAACTGAGGAAGCGATTAACTTAGCAAAAGAAGCACAAATTCCTCTTGTTGTTGCGATCAATAAATGCGACAAACGGGGTTTTGATATGGAAAATGTCCATCGCCAACTAGCCGACCGCGAACTCCTTCCTGAAGCTTGGGGAGGAAGTGTGATTACTGTAAAGTGTTCTGCAACATCTGGTGAAGGGATTCCTCAACTCCTAGAAATGCTCGCCCTCCAGTCAGAAATGCAAGAGCTTAAAGCCAATCCCGATAGCCGGGCAAGAGGAACCGTTTTGGAATCCGAGCTTCATAAAGGCTTTGGACCTGTAGCAACCGTCCTTGTTCAAAATGGAACTTTACGCCTTGGAGATGCCATTGTTTTTGAAGATATTTATGCGCGCGTTAAAACGATGCACGATGAACATGGAAAAGCGGTGAGTTTCGCTGGTCCTTCAACACCTGTTAAACTGACAGGAATGTCTGGAGTTCCTGAAGCAGGATGTGAATTTATCGTCGTTGAAAATGAGAAACTGGCGCGCAAACTGACGGAAGAAAGAACCTCGGGAGCTAAACGTGCTTCCCTCCAACGTGGACGTGGCGAACTCGAAAGCATCATGTCTCGCCAACAAGAACTTTCTGAAAAGAAAGTGGTTAACTTAATTCTACGTGCCGACGTTCAAGGTTCTGTAGAAGCGATCCGTAACTCTCTCCTTGCGATTAAAACCAAGAAAGTCGAACTCAATTTTGTCTCTGAAGCCGTTGGAGAAATCTCAGAATCCGATGTTGAGCTTGCAGCAGCCTCTAATGCTGTGATTATTGGATTCCATACACAAGTAGAAAGTCATGCTGAAAATCTCATCAAAGAGAAAAAAGTCATCGTAAAAAAACGGGATATTATCTACCAAATTATCGATGACGTCAAAGCGATCATGCAAGCCTCATTGGATAAAGTCCGTCAAGAGTCTGAAAGTGGGACTGCAGAGATCAAACAAACCTTTAAAGCCTCTCAGCTGGGAACGATTGCAGGATGTATGGTTACAGATGGGATTATCAAACGTCAGCAACACGCCAAGTTGATCCGTAATGGAGAAGTGATTTGGAAAGGGAATATTGCCTCTCTTAAACGTGTTAAAGACGACGTGAAAGAAGTGAGCAAAGGGTTAGAATGTGGAATCCTTTTAGAACGCTTTAGCGATTACCAAGAAGGGGATCTCATTAAGACCTTTGAAATCACCTACATCCAACAAGAATTATGACCAAACGCACCAAACGTTTAAACTCTCTTCTTAAGGAAGTCATTAGTGAAGTGATTCGCAATGATGTCCGCAATCCCCATGTATCTGAATTTACAACTGTGACCGAGGTGGACATCACCAAAGACCTGCAACATGCCAAAGTCTACATCAGTGTCATCGGCACAGAACAAGAGCGTAAAAACACGATCGATGCCTTAGAATCTGCCGCAGGTTTTATCTCGGTAAATGCTTCCAAAAAAGTTGTCATGCGCCTCTTTCCTACCCTCACTTTCCGCTTGGATACTTCTGTCGATAAACAAATGAAAATCGACTCTCTCCTTAAAAAAATTCATCAAGAAGAGGAGTCTCGCGAAAAGCATGAATAATCCTAAGGGAGAAGGCATCCTCCTGGTTGACAAAGAAAAAGAGCGTACCGCCTTCTACCTTGTAAAGGTGCTGCGCAAACTGACGGGAATCAAAAAAATTGGCCATGCAGGGATCCTAGATCCCTTTGCCACGGGTGTTATGGTCATGCTGATTGGGCGTCCCTATACCAAGATGTCTGACAAATTTTTAAACGATGATAAAGAGTATCAGGCTACCTTAAAACTGGGCGTTGCTACAGATACTTTTGATTGTGACGGAACATTCACGGAAAGCAGCACTAAAGTCCCCTCCTTAAATGAGATAGAAGCTGTTCTTGAGGATTTTCAAGGATGCATTGAGCAAATCCCTCCCATGTTCTCAGCCAAAAAAATAGAGGGACAAAAACTCTATACTCTTGCTCGTCAAGGGATCGTGGTTGAACGCAAACCCATTCAAATACATGTTCATATAGAACTTCTCGATTACACCTATCCTGAGCTAAAAATGCGTGTTGCCTGCTCTAAAGGAACTTATGTCCGAAGCTTAGCCCACGATATTGGCATAAAATTAGGGTGTTATGCCCATCTGACTGCCCTTCAAAGAACCCGTAGTGGTAGTTTTTGCCTCAAAGATTGCGTTGACGCAAAATCCCTATCTGACCCATCCTTTTTGTATATGCCCTACCTAAGGAAGCAGATATGAAGATCGTGACCCATCTTGATCAAATTCCTAAAATAGAAGGATCTATAGCCCTTACAATTGGCGTTTACGATGGAGTCCATATCGGGCATCAGCACCTCTTTAAAGAGATGCAAAAACACACACGCAAAGAGGGAACACGTGTCATCCTGACGTTCTCTGATCACCCCACAACGCTCTTTACTCCAGACAAACCCACCCCCCTTATCCTCTCTCTGGAGCATCGCCTCCATCTTCTAAAAACCTTTGATTTTGATTTAGCTATCGTCCTTCCCTTTAATCAAAAGCTTGCTGCACTCTCCTATGACACCTTCTTACAAAACCTTCATACCAAACTCCCCTTCACCCATCTTGTTTTAGGAAGTGATGCCCGGTTGGGAAAAGACCGTGCCGGCACCCCTGAAGCGATTAGAGAACTTGGGAAAATCTTAAAATTCAGCGCAGAATACCTTCCCAAAGAAACCTATCACAAAGAACCCATCTCGAGTGGACGCATCCGCAAGTGCTTAATGCAAGGGGACCTGAAAAAAGTCAAAAAAATGCTCGGCCGTCCTTATGCCCTCCGTGTCCCTTTTAAGCAGCCTATACGGGAAAATGAGATTCAATACCGATTGGATTACAATCTAGACGATCTCTGCATTCTCCCTTCTGCTGTTTATGCTGTGGATATTGGTAAAATTCCTGCCATTGCCTTTTATCGGAGTATGGAAGAGGTGACCGGACATACAAGACTTTTCTTAACCCTCTACTTTGAACAAAAACTCCCAGAAACCTCTCATCTCACCCTCAATTTTATCTCCTATTTACACAACGAGCTCGATCCCGAACTCCAAGAACCCACAACCCTTTTAGAAAACCTCAACCCCCAACTCCATTTATCATGAGCCATCTATCCTGCGGTATCGTCGGTCTTCCCAATGTAGGCAAATCGACTCTCTTCAATGCCCTTCTCAAGAAAAAACAAGCGGGAGCTTCGAATTATCCCTTTTGCACCATCGATCCCAATATCGGGATTGTAGATGTCCCTGATGCCCGTCTCCCCATCCTTTCTGAGATCTCAAAAAGCAAAAAGATCCTCCCTGCCACTCTTACCTTCGTCGATATTGCTGGACTCGTTAAAGGAGCTTCCAAAGGGGAAGGATTGGGAAATAAATTCCTGGCAAATATCCGTGAAACAGATGCCATCATCCATGTTGTCCGCTGCTTTGAAGATGATGAAGTGATCCACGTTGAAGGAAAAGTGGACCCTATTAATGACATTGAAGTGATCAATCTCGAACTCATCCTAGCCGATTTGCAAATGACAGAAAATACCCTCCAAAAAATCGAACGTCAAGCCAAGGGAAACAAAGACCTTGTTCCCACTTTAGAGGCCCTCAAAAAAGTCCTCGCCCACCTGAATGAAAGTAAACCCGTCCGCTCCCTTCCCCTTACGAAAGAAGAACAAGAACTCCTCCGCACCTACCATTTTATTACAGCAAAAAAAGTGATCTATGCTGCTAATGTTTCTGAACAAGACATTACCGCTCTCGAAAACCCCCACTTGAAAAGCGTCCAAGACTA
>JAKQGT010000261.1 GCA_029556005.1 Chlamydiota bacterium
TCCCTGTAAAGCTCCTATCTTACCCGTCTCTTTTCCTGCTTTTAAGCCCCTTTTTGCCTGCGAAACGCTTTTACTTAAAGCGCAAAGTATGGTCAATAGAGTTGCAGTCAATAGAAGTCTTTCTTCCTACTCCCATGTCAATGCGATTATGGAGGAAAAGTACTACTTTAATTGCTACGGATTTGTGAATCATTTTCTCAAGATAGCGGCTCCAGCGGCTCAAAAGGAGTTGGTGAGAACGATGATAGAATTAGAGAAAAAAGAGGGCATTCCCGCTTCGTTTGATGGGATTCCTTGCCCTTACAATATAGCCATGACCTTTCAGCGGTGTAAGTTGAAATACTGGATGCCTATTGATGATATGCAATCAGTCAAGCCGGGAGATGTGATGGTTTATTTGCCCTTAGAGTATTCTCCAAGGAGCTCTTCCGAAGATTGTTTTGACCAGCAGACAGGGACGCATGTGATGATTGTGCAAAATGTTTATCAAGAAGAGGAGGGGTATTTTTCCTTTTCCATCATTGACTGCACGCGGAAAGCTCATGGGGCTTCAGATTCTCGCTATCCGGAGCACAGTGGGATCGGAACTTCTCGCCTGTACTTATCTCATATGAGCGAAAATTGCTATATCCTTCAATGGTCTAAAAAGGGGCGCCAACACTATAAAAGGATTTTTGTCGGACGTCTCATAGAAAGCTAAGAGGCTTTGGCAAGCTGTTCTTCTTTTTTGACAATATAGCCCTGTTTGAGCTCGGCTTGATAGACGATAAAAAGGCCCAAGGAAACGACTGCTGTAGAAAGGAGGATCACCCATGAGGGAGTTTCTCCCAGGAGAATCCAACTATTAAGTGAAGCAAAGATCGGGCTTAAAAGTCCGACGAAGGAGAGGAAGGTAGCGGTATATTTGCGCAGCATGAACCCATAGAGGTTATAGCAGAGAATATTGGAGATCAGGGTCATCAGAGCGATTCCATAAATGAAAGGGGCTAATTTCCCTGCCGCAATGGGAATTGGATTCCAATTATCGATAAAAAAGGAGTGAACAAAGGCGAATGTCCCCCCGAGTAACATGCTATACCCATTGGCATACAGAGGAGAAAGGGTTTGATTTTTTACAACAATGCGGAGAAGGACCCACCCATAGATGGAGAAAAGAGCTGCCCCCATAATGGCTAGTTCGGGCCAAGAAAAAACGCTAAAAGCGGTGAGGAGATTTTCAGATCCTGTTTGGAGCATGAGGACGGGAACAAAGCCAGCAAAGCCGATGAGCATCCCTAAAAGCTTTCGTCTATTCATCTTCTCGCCGAAATGAATATAGGAGAAGATTGCTGCGAAGAAGGGGGAGAGGCCATAGATAAAACAGGTTTTGGCGGCAGAAAGATGCTGAAGTCCCCAAAATTCTAAAATATTTGTTAGATAAATGCTAAAAACCGCAAGGGCTAGGAGAGGGAGAATCTGTTTCTTTCCAATTTTCAGGCTACTCCGGTTTTTAATAAAAATCCAGGAGAGCAAAAGGATACCGGCAAAAACCATCCGGAATCCGGTCAGGAAAAGAGGAGGGCTATTTTCGAGGGCCATTTTCCCGAGAGAGAAAATGCTCGACCAAGCCGCATACATAAAAATTACTAGAAAGATTCCCATAATATTTTTTTGAATTTACGATTTTAGATAAATGGTAACAGAAGGGGTTGCTATAGGTCAAACAATCATCCCGGAGGGTTTAAAAAGACTGCGGTCTTTGACATAAGGGCTCTCAGTGTCAAATTGTTCGTTGGGATAGGCCCGCTCTAGATAAGCGAGTTTTTTTGAGAAATAGTCCGTAGCCCAAGAGAAAAAAATGCTCGCTAGGCTCATGATCGATTTGAGGGTCCCAATAAACCAGGGGTGATCAGAGGATTGAGAGGTTTTCTTGTAGCGGTTAGGCATCAGGCGTAAAGCAATGGGATTTCCCTCCCATTGGAATCCTAAAACGCGTTCTTCAAAGGCATGATCTTTGATTTTTCCTTGTGCTGTGCGAGAAACACGTGTGACTTGGTGTCCACTCATGACGTTTGCAGCAAAGAGTTCTTTAAAGGTCTCCGACTGGAGGATCAGGTGAGGGTGCTCAAGGGGAAACTCTTGATGGGTGTTTCTCCATTGTTTAAGTGTCATAGAAATGGCTAAGGCAATGATGGTACGATCTGTGCTGCTTTTGCAGTGGATAACGATGGGGATTCTGAGTAGCTTTGAGAGTAAATCGCGGTAAAAAAGCTCCTCTTCGGGGAGGAGATCGGAAGGGTTTTCTAAATGACGGAGAGCCGCTTCTAACAAAGGTTGCTCTTCTCCAGAGAGGGTTGTCTTTCTAGCTAGTTCTAAAAGGGTTTCATAACCGGGAGCATTCAAAGTTGCTTGCGAGCTTCCTGCACCGAGTTCTCCGTAGTAGATTCCTTGATTGAACATCTGATTGAAGTAGAGGGGTTTTACCCTGACTTGATGCCCATTGATCGTTAAGGTCTCTTGGCTAAGCTCTTGGAGAATATCCCTTTCACGTTCAATAGAGGCGAGTTCATCAAATGTGACAAGTCCAATGCATTCAATAGGACTCATTAAGTTATTCACGACATAGGTGAATTCGTAGACCCCATCTTTTTCAGTAATCCCTTGTCCTGCATCTCCTTTGTTCAGCTCTCTTTGAAACATAAACGTAATTTGCTCAATCGCTTTTCCTTTTGTATCGGGTCGACCGGTATAAGCAATGGATTCATTCGTATAGATATGATCATCGACAGCACGCATCATTCCGATCTTGTCTGCAGAACGATCGTTACTCGAAATGACGGCATCATGGACAAGAACATCTTCTCCCTCTTCATTTTTATAGACTAGGCCATTTGGACCATTTTTTGACCAAGTAGATTTAGACCATATCCGGTAATCCTCTTGGGGGTCAGTCATTCCTAAATTCTCACGGAGTTGTCTTATGGGGGTAATGCGCACCTCAAAATCCCTTACGGGTTTTACACTATAATTGGGATGGCGCAAACTAGAGCTTTTCCCGAGTAGCTTTAACTGATAGGCAGTTTCACCGAAGAAAAATCGGTAGGCAGCTCCACATAGTTTCTTAAAGAGCCCCGCTTCAAAACATCCATAATCTCCCCGCGGAAGGCTTTCTATTCGCGTAGCTACAATCTCTTCGGCCATCTCTTCGCGAGAATCAAATTTTTCTTTTACATCTGGAAGGGGGTTATAGTCTTTATATTTAATACGGGTCATCCACCTCCCCTCATCATGGTAGTCTGCGTGGGGATCAAAAGGATTAGAACTCTCTTCTGGGTAGAGGTGATCACTCCTCTTTTTGGAGTGAAGAGGAGTCTGCTCAGGAGGGAGCTGGGCAGAAGCAGGTGTGACCATATGACCTCTTTTTAGTCGGACGCTTAATTATTGTATCATAATATTTAATTAATAATACTTATTAAAATTATGTTTATTAAATGTTTATATAAGATTTAAAAAGATTTTTTGTCTATAAGATGCCATAAGGTCCACCATAAAATGGAGGTTATGAATCGATGCAAGGGTCATTGCAGTCAATTCCTTGGCTTTGAAAAGATGATGGAGATAAGCCCTTGAATAGTTTTGGCAAGTGAAGCAGCTGCATGCTTCCTGGATGGGCATAAATTCATCGCGATGTTTTCCTCTGGAGATTTTCATTCCTCCAGAAGGGGTGAGTAGAGTTCCATGACGGGCAGCCTTGGTCGGATACGAGCTATCAAAAGTATCGATTCCTAAGGGGACACAGGCTGCAAGAGATGTTAAATCGGCAATCCCGAGTAGATGGTTGGGGGCTTCTGGAGGGAGCTTGGGGAGCAGGGAGGTGAGCATCGAAACCATTTCCCCTTTTGTTTTTCCCATGCTTCCACCAATCGCAAATCCATCAAAGGGAAGTTGACTTAAGAAGGCGCAACTTTTTTCCCTGAGAGCATCATCGATCCCTCCGTGAATGACACCATACATAGCCTGTCCATTAGGATGTTTGAGATGGGCTTCTAAAGAGCGTTTTTCCCAACGATGGGTACGATCTAGTGAGAGCTGCAAAGCTTGAGGATCGATGTGGTAGGGAGGAAGTTCATCAAAAGGAATGATGATGTCTGCACCGAATGATTTTTGTGTGGCGATGGAAGATTCAGGAGTTAAAAGGATCGAGCGTCCATCGCGGTAAGAGCGGAAAAGGACCCCCTCATCCGTGATTTTCATCACGGATCCCCCATGTTTTTTCGTCCCTTTACTTTTGAGTTCATCGGCAACAGATCCATAAGCTAGACTAAAGACCTGGAAGCCTCCAGAGTCTGTAATAATCGGCAGGTTGCGGTTGATAAAACGATGGATTCCCCCTGCTTTTTCAATCACCTCAGGGCCTGGTTGCAAGAGCAAATGATAGGTGTTGCAGAACATGAGCTGGAGACCAATGTTTGACACCATTGCATTATCGAGGGCTTTAAGGGTTCCGTTTGTTCCTACAGCAACAAAATTGGGCGTGTCAATCACTCCGTGCGGGGTATGGATGCGTCCCACTCGTGCACGGGATTGGGTTGAGGTGTGAAGGAGTTCAAATTTGAAGGGGGTCATGGCGAACCAAACGTTTGGCTAAAGTTGTAAAAGGGGCGATGCAGAGGATCACAATCACTTTGATGAGGTAGCTCATCACGATGATATCTCCCAGGCTATGTACAATCCCATAGAGCGCAAGGAAGCTAAAAAGAACCGTATCGAGTAGTTGTGTGAGGATTGAAACTCCTCCAAAACGGAAGAGTAACCCTTTTCCTAAGAGCTTTTTTTTGAGAAATCCAAAGAGTTCCACATCGAGTTTTTGGGTGAAAAGGGCGACAAAAAAGGAGGAGAGCATAATGCGTGGGGCGTATCCTAAAATTGCCACATAAGCCCGATGCATTATGTC
>JAKQGT010000073.1 GCA_029556005.1 Chlamydiota bacterium
GAATGGCATCTTCTCTCCTCAGAGGAAAAACTCACTTTGATTCAAGAGATCATCCGCGATGAGATTCAACCCTATATTGAACTCGATGCGGGGGGGATTTCAGTCCTTTCTTTCCATGAAGATCGGGAAATCATCATCGCCTATCAAGGAGCGTGCACGACTTGCCTCTCTTCAACGGGCGCTACCTTAGATGCCATTCAAAGCATTTTGCGCTCCCGCCTCTCTCCAGAGCTCCAGGTTAAGCCCGACCTTTCCTTGCTACAATATTAAATATCTGTAAACTAGTTATTTAGAGATTTTTCTGTTAAAGTTTATATAACCTATAATAAGGGTTATAAAGGTGAGATTGTGTTGGAAGTTCTTTTTGGTAATAAAAATAGTATCAATTTCTTGAGAGATTGAATAGAGATCACCCAAAAGCGTAAACATTGATTTTTAATTGACTAGCGTGTAAACTTTCTGCGAAATCGATTAGTTTAGAGGTAATTTTGGGGACAGTTTATCAAACAAATTTTAGATCAAAAGAGTTTATGCTCTTTAGTGCTGCTACGGGCATTGTTTATTCAGCAATTATTTCGAAGTATAGTCTACTGAAGCAAACGACGCTTCATGTCCAAATGGGGGCGTTAGCGCTTGCTGCTGTAGCTGGGTGTCAGATTTTAGGAACAACAAGACGGGAAAAACAGTACTTTTGTGCTGCCGTACCCATTTTGGTGATTGGAGTTGCCACGATTTTTACAAACGAAACGTTGAAAACGAAAGTCATCAGCGCAGCGATTCTCTCTTTTACTCAGTTACTCAATGGTAAAATATGTACAGAAGTGGTGCAGGTCCAAGTGGGTCGCGGTAAACCGATTGTTGAAGATCGCACGCTAGGAGACATCACTGTTGAAGAGATGAATCAAGATCCTTATAAGATTCGTGGATTTGATAAGATGGTCCAAGGCCCTTGGCTGCAAAAACAGCTACGCGACTATTGCCAAGGTAAAGCTTCCTTTGTCGATGCTGTCATCTGTCAGGACATGATTCGAGTTTTAGATCTTGATCACGCTCTTACGGAAAATGAGGATGGGCTTCCTAAAATTGTACTGATCAATAACAAAATGCATTATTCAGTGGTTGTGTACGATCCCGCAGATCAACACATTTACCGTTTTAATTCCCTTTCAACAGAGGTGAATCCTTTAGAGGAGCAAGTCATCAATAAAATGAAGGCTTTATTCCCTGTTCAAGGAGAAGTGGTTAGTAATCAAAGACCCCATCAAAGAGATGTTGATGGGTGGAGCTGTGCTTTTCGCGTGAAGTACTTTGTTGAGCATTTCCTCAACGGCTCAGGAATGGACGACTTTGATGCCGCCCCCCTTCCTCCCGAATCTCTGGCGCGCAGACTCGCTGCTTACTACCACTTTTTAAAAGACGAAATGATTAAAATTCCTCAAGCCTTTGTCCTTTTTTATCAAGTATCCCTTAATGAAAAAACTCCGCTGGAGCTGAAAAATCTTTTAAAGGTAGCCTGCAGAAATGGCCACGATGCTAAAAAAGAGGTGAAAAAAATTACTGAAGCTAGAGGACAGATTACCTGTATTTTGGTCAAGCTATGGGAACTGGAAC
>JAKQGT010000284.1 GCA_029556005.1 Chlamydiota bacterium
CGCAGCCCTCATATGTCCAGACCATGCGTCAGCTGATTGCAGACTTAGCGAAAGCCCCCGAAGGCCCCTCTCAGGAAGGGCAGCTGGAAGTCGTTCGCAAAGCCCACTTACATATGATGCGTGAGATGCAAAGAGGTTTAGAAATGATCGCAAGTAAAGAACACACTAGCGCAACACTCGATCGCAGAGCCCAGTCCATCTACGAAATGTCTGAAGAGATTTTCCCCATCCTCCAAACCCTCTCCGAACAACTCCTCGAATATCAAGCGACCAAAAATGAAGCCCTCATCTTTTCAATGTACAACACCCTAAAAGCTTTAGAAGAGACCGTGGAAAAGAGAGCTTCCTGGATTCAAGGGATGAAACATGCCCTTCAAAGGGATGATGGCTCCCTAGGCCAGAAAGTCAGAAAATGGAAAGATTGGGCCATCCAAGAAGCGGCGCAGCCTTGCCTAGAACATGTCACAAATTATGTCCATGGAAGGCTGAATAAACGGGCGCAAGAGGGTGTCCATATGTATAAAGACCCCAACACCCTACCCCTTGTCATCCGCCATGTGGTGGGTTTGGGGTATCTCCATAAAAAACCGAAGCCTGAAATGGGAGACCGCCCTCTCTTAGTGGAAAGATCTGCATCGAGAATTGCGGATGATTGCGTAATCCTGTAGCCTGAAATTTCATCTCCTGATTATACTCAAGAACTTCAAAAGCTTGGTTGAGTATACCATCAGAAGCATGAAAATCATGGAAACATTTCACACCCTTAAAATCCGCCCCTGGATCGTATGGGGCTTAGGCTCCATCCTCGGTCTTTTTACCTTCCTCCTTCAAGGAAGTCCGAGTGTCATGATCCCTCAGCTCATGCAAACCTATGAAATTAACGTCATTCAAATCGGTGTGTTAACTTCGAGCTTCTTCTATACCTATATTGTGATGCAAGTTCCTGCTGGGATGCTTGTCGATCTATGGGGACCACGGCGGATCCTCAAGATCTGTTTTCTACTTTGTTCCCTGACCATTGGTTGGTTTGCTTTTTCTCATTCTTTTTGGGAAGGGCAAGTGAGTCGTATGCTCATGGGACTCACCTCTTCTCCAGCCATCATTTGCGCCTTTTGCCTTGGGGCGCGGTGGTTTAAACCCCATCTTTTTACCCTTATCGTCGCCCTAACAGAATTCATGGCCCTTGCAGGAGGGATTGTGGGAGAAGGAGGACTTGCCAAAGCCGTTGTCGCTTTTGGATGGAGAGAGACCATGGTTATTGTCGCTATCATCGGTCTTATCCTCACCTTTTTGATCCTCCTTTTTATTCATGACCACCCTGACCACGATCAACCTCTTCACAATGGAATGACCTTTAAAGAACAGGTGAAAAAAACCTCTAAAAATTTCCTTAAAATTCTCTCGATTCCCCCACTTTGGATCAATGGAATTTATGCAGGTCTTGTCTTTGGTGTCTTCCCCGCTTTTGCTGCCCTTTGGGGCATTCCCTATTTTATGACCCGTTATACGATTAGTGTCGATTTAGCAGCCCTTGTAGCTTCCACCTATTTCATCGGTGCCTGCTTCGGGACTCTTGCAATCGGATGGCTTTCTATCTATTTTTCCCACCGCCGCCCCCTGATGATCGGTGGGGTTTTTATCGCTCTACTCATTTGCTCAGCAGTTCTCTACCTCCCTCACGTCTCCTTAACGGTCATGTTTATTCTCATGTTCGCTCTAGGCTTTTTCTCGAGCACCTATGCCTTTGCCTTTGCCCTTGCAGGGAAGTATGTCACCCCCCAAACAAAAGGGGTGGCTATGGGATTTACAAACATGCTCTGCATTGCTTTTGGCGCCCCCATCCTTCAGCCCCTGATCGGAGCTTTACTCAAGTGGAATTCCGATACGGCGATTACAGGAAAAATTAAGACCTATATCACTGCCGATTACACACTCGCTTTGACCCCCCTTCCTATTTGCCTATTTCTCGCCTTCATCCTAGCATTTTTTGTTAAAGAAAC
>JAKQGT010000291.1 GCA_029556005.1 Chlamydiota bacterium
CTCCTTTCCCATCACACGATTGAGCACTTTACTGTGGCTATCTTGCTGCATGAAGTGCATGATTTCATGGGAACCAATAGAAAAAGTATCCCAGTGAATAATGGCTTGTTTCCCACTCTTCACGATGTTATTTTGGATTAGCGTTGCTTCTCCCTGTTTAAGGTCAAACCCTGTGGGAGCAGCGAAAAGAGTGAGGGAAAGGAAAGGAAGAAGGGGGAAAAGTAAACGCTTCATTAAAAGCTCCCTGTCACTGAAAAATGGACCATGGTATCTCCACCGCCATATCTGGCTTGCTTATGTAGCTTAATACCCCAATCGAGGCGTGCTGTCAAATAGGGTTCAAGGGTGTAGCGCAATCCGGGGCCAACTCCTAGGAGGTATTGACTTTTCGATTCAAAAGGAATCGTTTTTTTATAACGCGCCCATCCATAATCTAAGAATACGAGAAATTGGATCGCGTCGACTTTTTTGATTGCCTTAAAGTAATGGAGCACAGGGAGGGCTGGGGAGCGGAGTTCTCCACTGAGCAATATCCCATTTTCGGCGCTCACTTCGCGCTGGTCATAACCTCTTACAGTGTCATATCCCCCTAAGCCAAACTGCTCACTGGGTAAAAGGTTTTGGGAAGAAAGTTGCCCCTGAGAAAGGAAGTAGAAAGAGAAGGATTTAGGGAGGCGTTGGAGGTAAGAAAGCGATCCTAAAAAATACACCCAATGATTTTTTGCCCCGGGACGGAGGCTGCTGAAGTTGCTATCTTCTTGATCCGAGATCCATTTTCCGGGGGAGTAGTAGAGAGTCCCTGTAAAGTCAATCCGGTAGTGGTTGCGTTCATAAGCATTTCCGTATTCCAGGACAAACTGCGTAAGATTGACATTTTTCCCGAAGGTGGGGAATTCATCAGTAAATTCAATGGTGTTGTTCGTCCGTTTCCAATCAAATCCAATGACAAGTTCTTGGCGCAAATAAATGCCTAGCATAAAGGGAATGATATAGCGGGCGCTGACTTGTGAGCTAAATCCCTGACTGCGCATACTAGGAAAATCGAGTTTGGGTTCTACCCAGGAGACTCCGCCGTAGACATCCAAAACATGGCGCCAGGGAAGAGGGGCGATGTATTGGGCTGTATGAGATTGAAAGCGGTCTATATTGTAAGAAGCGGTAAATTGATAGGCAAAAATGTGATCTAAACCAAAAGCATTCCCCCAGTTAAATCCCGCGAAATAGCGTTGCCGGTTTGTGGTAGGGACCCCTGTATTTTCTGCTCCTGCATAAAGGCGATAGGGCATGCGGTCTTCCACATGCAAAATAACATCGGTTGTGCCGGGTTTTTCTCCCGGCGCGTAAATCACATCGACCCTTCTAAAAGGGTTGCGATTGATAAAATCTAAATCATTCAAAACACTTTGTTGATTGATAAACTGTCCGGGATCTACATCTAAGTATCCTGCTAATCGTTTGGTGGAAAACCATGTATTTCCTTGGACTTCGACTTTCCCCAGTTGGCTTTCCATAACGATAATTTGTAAGATTCCTGAGGTCACATCTTGACTGGGCACTTGAACGATGACAAAGGGGCGGTTGTGGGAAAGGTATTGATCGCGAATGGTGTCTTGGATTTCTACCAGTGTTTTGTTGGTGACGGTCCGATTTAGATAGAGGGGATTGAGTTTTTTTGCTAAGGATTCCACCCCTCCCGGGATTTCTACCCCTTTTACATGGAGGCCTTGAATGTTTCCCAGGGTATAGGTGGATTGGACTTCTCCTTTACTCCCCACAATAATGAGGGCTTTTGCTTGGGGAATGAGAACTTTTTCTTCTTTAGGGGAAGTGTGGGGAAGTCGTGGCAAAGACTCTTCTGTGACTGCAATAGGATCTTCTTCCGTATATCCTATACCGAGAAGGCAGCTTGCTACAAGGAGACCTTTAAAAATTTTTTTTTCATGAAAATGATCGTATCTTTAAAGGGCATTTTTTAAAAGAACAAAGCAAAATGGAGGCCCAGGATGTTTTGCTGAATCCAATCTTTATTGTGATTTTTAAGGGAGCAGAGCATGTAGTAGAGATCGAGTTGGGTACGCTGATGGTAGGGGATGCGGAGTCCAAAGATGAGACGGTTTTGGTTAATTCCTTGCGTTTCAGCCCAGAAGAACTCATTGGAAAAGAAGGGGCCCATCCCTTTTCGGGTGATACGGATGGGAGTAAGGAATTCTAGTCGGTTGCGGTAGACCCAACGGTTATGCCCCTCTTGAATACGATAGAGGATGAGGTTTCTATCAGAGATCAACCATTTGCTTTTTGTTTGGACTTGAAAGGTGATCGCGCAGCGGGGTTGATACTCCTTAACCCAATCCCCATGGCGTCGATGATAGACTTGCCGATAACCGGGTGTGACTAACGTATGAGGCGAGCGGATAAAGGTGATCTCTCCTTGGTAATGTTTGTAATAGAGTTTACTTCCATCTCTTCCATACCGAAATTCGGTTTGACCTGTCAGGATCGTCCGTTTGGAAGAGCGGATGTTGACGGTATCGGTATTCCAAATTTGGAAGTCTCCAGAGCCATTGAGGTGAGCAAAAAGGGAAAGAGGAAAGAAGAGAAAAAGGAAAAAAAACTTCATGAGATTTCCTGGACGATGCGGTGAGGAGAGAGGAAGTGCTGCCATTTGTTTTCCCGGAGGCGAAGGCCCTTGAAGTTGGGAATGTAAGAGGGG
>JAKQGT010000309.1 GCA_029556005.1 Chlamydiota bacterium
ATGAGAACCTTCTTCCACAATTTTTCCTTCGTCAAATACTAAGATGCGATCCATTCGAGAGAGTGTGGATAAGCGGTGCGCGATGACAAGGGTTGTGCGGTTTTGCATGAGCGTTTCGAGGCTATCTTGGATGTAATTTTCTGTTATGGAGTCGAGGGAGGAAGTGGCTTCGTCTAAAATGAGAATCGGCGCATCGACTAAAAGGGCTCTGGCAATAGCAATTCTTTGTTTTTCCCCTCCTGAAAGCTTAGTTCCTCTTTCTCCAACTTTTGCCTCATACCCCCCAGGAATGTTGCGGATGAACTCATCACAGTGGGCCAGCTTTGCAGCTAAGAGGATCGCATGTTCTGTTGCTTCGGGTTTTCCATAAGAGATATTCTCTCGTAAGGTTCTGTGGAAGAGAATAGGATCTTGTGGAATGAGGGCAATTTGGCGTCGGAGAGATTCTAGGGTTACCTCTGCTATTTCCTGACCATCGATCAGGATGCGGCCTTGATGGAGAGGGAAAAACCGAAGGATCAAGTTGATAAAAGTAGATTTTCCGGCGCCCGTAAAACCGACGAGACCGACCTTTTCTCCCCCTTGTATATGAGCGTGTTTATTCGTAAATAATTTTTTCTCTCCGTAATCGAAAGAGACATTTTCAAAGAGGATTTCTCCCCTTTTTATCTGTAATTCTTTAGCTTGTGGCTTATCTTGAATATCTTGAGGGTCTTGCATGACCGTATAGGCCTGTTTGGCGATACCCAATGATTGGAAAAAGAGGGGGAGCGTTCCCCCTACATACCACATCGTATTGGCAATGTTCCACATGGTTCCAAAGACTTGGGCGACTTCCCCTGTAGTGATTTGATGATGGAGCCATAAGTAGATCATCCATCCATTGATTCCCATGAAACAAACAGTCGCATAAAAAAGGGAGGTCACGCTGCGCATTTTTTCCACATACCTTTTGGCAAAAATGCTTGTTTCTTGCTCTTCCTTCTGGAAAGGGTTCAAGGCTTTTTTTTCGTAGGTGAAATGGTAAAACAAATTCACTGCAAAATTGTTGGTTAAGCTATCCACAATTTTTCCCAGCAAGGTGCTACGAGACTCCCCATGCCGGTATTCGTAAATGGCGCAAGATTTGCTAAAAAACCAAGAGACTCCCAAATGCAGTCCCATCCAGACGATTAAGATGAGAGCTAGGAAGGGGCTGATAAACCCCAGAAAAAGGGTACCGAAAAGGGCAAGAGCGACAGCGGGAATAAGGGGCCACCAGAGTTGTGTTAGTAGGGTCTCAACAGCTGCTGTCATGTCAGAGATTTTATTCGCAAGATTGCCAGCAAACCGTTCATTAAAATAGTGGGGAGAGTGCCTCTGAATATGATCAAACATCTGGATGCGAATAGCGGCTTGGAGCTTGGGAATGCCTTTGGCAAGAAGAAACCCCATCGTTCGAGAGTTGACTTCAATCAATAGAATGAAGCAGACAGCGGCGATGAGAGGGATTTTTAGGGCTTCCCAGGCTTCCATGCGATGACTTTCATGCTGGGTAAAGATGTCAATCACCCACCGCAAAAGAAAAGGCCACACAAGGAGGTCTAGGGAGTTGAAGACATCTTGAATTAAAACTGAGCAAAAGAGTCTTTTTTGCTTGCGCAGGAATTGCCAGATAAAACCAATAAAGTTTCTATGGGAAGTCATCTTATTGCTAGGCCTTTTTTATCTTTTCTCTTGGATAATGTCTTCTAATGAAAAGCAAAAATCTACAAGAAAATCGATAAAAATGCGAACTCTGGATTCAATCTCTGAACCTATCCCGAATTAAAATCATTTGAGAAACTCCTTTTCATAGAGATTGAATCCCCAATAGGCGGGCGATTAAGAGATTTGTAAAACAATTCTTTTCCCGTGACTTTTTTTCAAAACAGTTTGGTAAGCATGGGTTGCTTGATCGAGAGAAAAAATCATAGATTCGTCAATAGGAAGGGGAGATAATGCTCCTGATTCAAATCCCTCTTTTAACTCCTTCAGAAGGCATGCATTTTGGGTAAAATCTAGTGAGACGGTGTTGATGCCACAAAATTCTTGGTTGGCACGATAAAAATCAAAGAGGTTGAAAGTGGCTTCGCGTTTTCCTTCTGGTGCAGCAATCACAACGAGTCTTCCATAGGAATTTAGTAAGGAAAGTTGTTGTTCCCAGGCACTATTTCCAATCGTATTTAAAATCACATCAAACTGACCCGTAAACTCCGAGGTTGTTTCCCATCCGAGTTGGTTGGCTTTCTCAATATCCTCTGTTTTTCTCACAAGCGCGATGGGGTGACAACCTTTCCACTTACAAATAGATAGTGCTGCTCGACCCACCTGGCCCAACCCTCCAATGATAAGAATTTTTTCTCCCTTTTGGATGCGGGCTCTTCGTACAAGGCTATAGTAAGCGGTTATATAAGGAAGGACTTGAGCACCAGCTGTATCGATCGATTGATTGTGGGGGATTTCAGCTATTGCTGTGAGAGGGAGAAGTAGAAATTCTGCATGGCAACCATTTTCATCTAGTCCAACAGCCCCTCCCGTTCCCCACACTTTTTTTCCCATAAGTGAAGAGGGACCTTCTACGATTTCTCCAGCAAAGTCTCGTCCAGGAATCCTGGGAAGTTTTGCGTGTGAAAAATAGCCGAGGGTTCCTAAAGCATCACTAGGGTTTACTCCTGAAGAGCGAACTTTGATTAGACAATGGTCTTTTTTTATTGGAGGTACAGGAATCTCTGCTATCTCCATCTGGATCTGATCTACGGTTGAAAAATGCTTTTTTAGGTAAAGAGCTTTCATATATATACAAATATGGCAAAAGGGAAAAAAAACATAGGAAACTATCCTAATTTGAGGCAATGATTCGTGCAATAAAAGCAGATTAAATTTGATGAGACCCCTTTTGAAAAAAGGGGGGGATAAACTCCACTTGCGTATGGTTTCGGGGAAGCATTTGAGCTTGATTCAATGTCGGTTCGAAAAGGGATGCAAAGTTTCCAAGCAACATCATTGAGTGAACAGAGTGTTTATGTTCTCAAGGGAACACTTAAAATTAGGGTTTAAGAAAGAGAGTATCTCTTAAAGGCAGGAGAGGCGATCTTGATTCCTTCCCACTTTCCTCATGGGTTAGAAGCTCTTGAAGAGACTT
>JAKQGT010000079.1 GCA_029556005.1 Chlamydiota bacterium
CTCTTGCTCGACTTAGCGAAGTTTGGTGTCTCTATTTTTTGGCTCGATAAGCGCTCCCATCAGATTCTTCGCTATGTTCCCAAAATTGAAAAAGATTCAGGAATGTTTGTCCCCCTTTCAAAAGTAGAAGCTTTTATGAAAGCGACGATGATCGGGATCTACGGCTCTAATCTCATTGAAGGAAAATTCGGCCCTTCCATTAAAGAACTTCTAGAAGGGCTGTTGGAGCTCAAACAGGAGTGCTCTCACCCCCTTTTAAATCCCGACACACCTCTTGCCCTTGTCACAGGAGGGGGACCAGGGACGATGAGTATTGGGAATCAAACAGCTCAGAGTCTAGGCATTCTCTCCTGCGCCAATATTTTGGATTTTCGTAGTGACCTTAAACTGGTGAATGAACAAGAACAAAATCCTTATATCGAAGCCAAAATGACCTATCGATTAGATCGCTTAGTCGAACGTCAAGCAGAGTTTCATCTCGACCTCCCCATCTTCCTGATGGGAGGGATTGGGACCGATTTTGAATATGCGTTAGAAGAGGTACGCCGCAAAACAGGAGTGAAATCCCCTACCCCCATTCTCCTCGTCGGAGATCCTGCCTACTGGAAAGAAAAAATTTCTCACCGTTTTTCTTGCAATCTAGAAACAGGAACCATTGCCGGATCTGAATGGGTTAGTAATTGTTTTTTTTGCATTCAAAATGCAAAGCAGGGGCTCCAAGTCTATGCTAATTTTTTTAGCGGGAAACTCCCCATCGGCCCTAAAGGGCCAATTTTCCCAGATGGATTTAGTACTTTAGACTGATCAGGGAAGCAAAATAGAAGGTCAGAAAGAAAAGAATCAATAGGGCAAAAAGTAAAACGACAACTCTTTTATTCACTTTTCTAGGTTTCATGAAATACTGGATAGGTTCATCTATTGCCTTTTTCTAGAGTTACTTGATAAAATATCATCGCTTCAAAATTAAATGAAGGGCTTTTATGGCAGTTCTTGAAAGACCAAGGCAAGATAATGTTTGGAATCATTTTCGCCCTGTTGCAGGGTTTCATTACCTTGTTCGGGCGGGAAAACGTTTTAAGGATAGACGTCAGTACACGATTCTCATTATTGATGCTCCTCAAAAAGCTTTAGAGATGGGGATCAAGTATGCCTATCGAGAGGGATCTAACGCCTTTCGGCAATCTCAATATTACGAGCCCTTCCTGCAGTCGGCTTTCTATCAAACACCTGTTTGGGTTTGGGATCAGACCCTTTCTAAAACGTGCGACGTGATCCTTGCTTACCCTCAATTTTCGGAAAGCGCTATCTTACGGTTCGATCAAAAACTCCAAAGCTACCCCGATAACCGCGTCTGCCAGTGGTCTCATCGCCAAATTGAAAGGTATCAAAGGTGTGGAGATTTAGAGTTTGTGGATGGGGTTGCTAAAACCGTTGAATCGCTCAGTCGCAAAGTAGCCCAAGTGGATCCTTCCGAATTTTCCTCTACTCTGATCCTTATCATGCAGGATGTGCAAGATATCATCGTTCCCGCTCAATTTGCTATTCAGAAACGGCAAAAACTTTATCAAAAAATCGAAGAGGCTCCTCAAAAAATCACTTATGTGACTCATGGAACTCCCGAAAAAAAATTGACAGCTACTTTTATGAACCGTCATAGCCGCGCTATCGTTCATAAAACATCTGAAAAAATCATCCCAGAAGAGGCATGGAGAAGAAAATTAACCCAAGGGAAAGAGACTCTACGCTTGATTTGCATTTCGACTGAAGCCTCCACTGTCCACACTCTTTTTCCTGCAGCCGTGAACCACGCGGCTCCCAAAGTAGGTTGGTTCGTGGGACGCCATGCTATTCGGTGGTATTTATGTAACTTGACGGGATTAGTCATTGCAGGAGCTGTTCAGTATGGGCAACAGCTCGCTGGGTATGAAGAGGACGAACTTTTTTCTCATGAAGCAATTGTTGCCACTCACTGGTATGCTAAATGGATGCTTTGGACATTGATGCTCAATCTAGAGCTCCGACAGTGGAAGGAAGATCGAGCCCGTGTTCAGGAATCCTTGGGCGATGCAACTGCAGGTTCTATTCATACTGTTTTAGCAGGAATGAGAGGTGAAGTTGTCCAGGAAGCCGAAAGAAGAGAGGAGAATGGTTTCTTAAAGAAAGTCGTTGCTCACGTCCTTCCTTCTGTTCTTGAAGGTGTTCCTCGCTCAGAGATCGTTCATGAACCTCCTCCAGAAACTATCTGGCGCCGGGGATGGAATGCTGTCGTCGAAGCTGTGAAAAGCTGCTGGAGAGGGCGCCTTAACCACCCGCACCAAGACTAGGAAGCCATCCTTGAGTAGCGGCTATTTGAAAGAAAATAATCGCTAGTGATCCCACAAACATGGCAAGTAGAAGGGGTTTTCCTCCCACGACACGGAAGCGTTCCTTTTTCTTTTCGATATACCTTCCATGCCACACCATGAGGACAGGTAAAATGCCATAAAGAACGGCCACAAAAACTCCCGCATATCCTAGAGCAACCACAAAGCCGCTGGGATAAAAGAGGGCAAAAAGTAAAGGGGGAAGAAACATCAAAACAAGAAGGGAGGTTTTCCCTTTCATGGTCTTCTTAATGCGAAATCCATCTGCAAGAAAATCATAGAGACTCAAAGCGACCCCAAAGAATGAGGTGACCAAAGCAAAAAACGAGAATAGCCCCACGATAAGAGCAATCCAAGGGACTCCTAACATATTATTGAGAGCATCTGTCAGCCCTGCAACGGGATGAGGGGCTCCTCCAATGGATTCTAAGCCGTTGGGCCCTGTCAAAGGAAGCATCCCGATAATCAAAAACTCCCAAACAAGATAGAATACTAATGGAATAAGACTCCCATAGAATAGGGCTTTCTTTAACTTACTCACATCTCCATGCAAATAGCTGCGTAGACTCGGAACAATGATATGAGATGTAAAGGAGAGAACAACGACAGGAACAGCCACCCACAAATACTCGGGTTTTCCTCCTGTATAGTGGCTCGCTTCCACATGGGGGGTCACAAAAAGAAGGAGAAACAAGAAGGAAAGGATGAGTCCTGTCATACAAATGCGGTTAATCGCATCTACAGCTTTTGTTTCAAAAACAACAATGAATCCAAATACCGCAAGAAAAATAAAGATCCCAATATTGGCAGATATAGAGACCCCAAAGATCGAACTGATCACATCTGCAATCAGAGATCCCCCCCCAGAAAGATAGGCTGCAGCAACGGAATAGAGAAGCATTAAAAAGGAAAGCCAAGCCGTAAACTCCCCTGCAGGTCCTAGACGCTCCTTACAAATCGTGATTAAATTGGCACTCGCTCTTTCTGTCATGAGCGTTGCTTCTAGCAAATAGAAAAGGCTGGTCAGCATGAAGAGAAACGCGATAAAGAAAAGGATTGTTGAATAGAAAAACCCTCCCACTCCTGTCGTTAGAGGTAGGGCTAGCATTCCTGCTCCAATCGCTGTTCCCCCGACTAGCAGCGCGCTCCCAAAAGTTTTATTCTTATAAAATTGCATAACAGGAATCCATTATGGACAGATGTGATAAAAAAAACAAGCACTTAAGAGGGTGTTTAAAAATTCATTCCAGCATTAATGAAAAGGATCTTTTCCCCTAGGGAATCCGTTTTCGACCTACACAAACTTTCCTAAGTTTGCTCCGGTCTCCAAACAGATCCTCTAGGAAAAAATCTCACTTTTCAATGCTGAAAGCAATATTTAAACACCCTCTAAAAACCCCAAGAGAGTCCAAAACCTGTATAAGAGGTGCGATCTTTGAAGAACTGTCCTTCGGAGTATCCTCTATGGTAATCGACAAAAAGACGCATTTTGCGTCCCACCCCTTGGAGTTTACTCCACTCATATCCTGCCATATAGGTTCCATCTAGGTTCCAGTGATTGACTTGCCAGTTCCTGATGTAGATGGCTAAGAAAGCTGTCCCATAGAGCTTATGGTAAAAACTCTTGTATCCTAAGAGGCGGACTTCTCCTCCCCATTCGATGTAGAGAGGAGGGGTGATGGGGTAGGTCTTATCACTATGAAAAACCCAGCCCGGCCCTACATAAAGACGAAGGGCGCTATTCACCTGATAAGAGATAAAAAAGTCGATGGCTTCCATGCTGGGATTCACCCGTTCGACTCCCGGATTATGCACAAGATATTCATCTCCTAAGTGGGAGGAAACATGGTAAACCCTTAACCGAAAAGCCCATTTATCAACAGCATAGCTGAGGGGAAAACCAACCAAATAGTCGGTATTGATCAACTCGGAAATCTCTCCATTATAATGGACCCCCATCTTAAATACCGACCAGATCCCCGCTTGAATATCGATCTGAAGATCTCCCCGCCAAGGGAAAACATTACGCCATCGAAAAATGGGAAAGTCATCTCCTAGGGATACTGCTATCGACTTGGTACCCATGATATGATCCCCAATATGGTAAGCAGCTGAATAGATCGTTTCACGGGGATTCGCAACCATCGGAGCATATAAAACCGTTTGCTGCGGAAACCAGATCCCTTTGATTTGGGGCTTCACCTCGCGTTTTTCAATCTTTTCTAACTTTTTCTCAGGGAATTTTTCAACTGGAGTAACCGATTTGACCTCAGGAACATCCTTCACAAAGCGAATAATACTGTTGCGAATAAGGGCATTTTTGGGGAGGTTGTAAAGATAGACATCCCCATTTTCAACATAAACAAGAACATCAAACTCATAGTAATGGGAATTCACCAAGGCTTGGATATATCCCTCAAGATAAGCATCTTCTTCTTGAGATAAGTGCTCTTTTGGAATACTATCTGTTCGCGTAGGAGGTGCAGCAGCAATTTCCCCATCCTCTTGAGCAGAAAGGGATAGGAGCCAAACCAAGCATAAGGAAATGATGAGTGTAAATTTCTTTATATTCATTCTCAGTAATTTATGACATATTGCTATCCATGATCCTCTAGAAAAAGGACCTAACCTCTATATACAGACGCGATTGTTTATGAGCAAAAAAAATCCTGATATGCTAGTCTCAAGATAGACCAAAAGGGTGTAGAAAGGGGGGGGGCGTTTATGCCACTTAGTCCAGAAGAAGATTTAAGCTATCAACTCAGAAAGCAAGAGCAAGAAATCCACGGCAACTTGTTTATGCTCAATCAACTTTTCAACCTTTGCTGCAGTGCTGCACTGACAGTCGAGGAAATACGGAAAAAAGCAGAGCCTATTTTAGTCAAACTCCAAAAATCTAATCCCCTTGTTGCAAAAGAGATTCGTGAAATTTTAGGATGTGGAGACCAAACCAAGGTGCAGGCGTATTTTGAACAGGAAAAAGAGCAACTCATCCACACCCTTTCTACCGAAATTCAGCAGCATAAAGGGATCAATAGGAGTATCAACAAAGAGAAGACAAACCAACAACCGACCGATTCTTGAACCTATCCCGAATTAAAATCATTTTTTTATTTCAGTCTTTTTGAGATCTGTCCTTCTTCTATACTCAAACAACTTCAAAAGTTGGATTTTCGGCTGTGCCAAAAATCCAACTTTTGAAGTTGTTTGAGTATAATTCGGGATAGGTTCTTGAATCTTTCTACATTTTGAGGTTGTAATAATAACTTTATTTTCGGTAAACACTGAAAAATATGATCATGTATTACAGCTCTTAATGTATGGAAGCATTCAAATACCATCCCCATCCTAGACCTTACTACCCCTGGGTCATTTGGATCTTATGTATCCTTTTCATTTTTTATAATTACATCATTCAATTTGCGGCTCTATTCATCAATATTCCTCTGCACACAAAGACTGTCGCTAATGTGGTTAATATCGCTCATCTTTTTGACCCTTATGCACTCACAGCCTTTCTTCTCCAAATTCCTGTCGCTTTGCTCATTGACAAATATGGGCCCAGAAAAACCACCTCTTTAGCGATTGTCATCACAGGTTTGGGTGCTATTCTTTTTGGGTTTAGTACCTCAATGGTAGAAATAGGGATCGCTGTAGCCATTTTTGGCGTAGGAAGTACCGTAACAATTGTAAATGCTCTTAAACTTGCCTCCAATTGGTTTCTCCCCTCCCGTTTTGCTGTCCTTGTCGGACTAACCATGACAGCCGCAGCTCTTGGAGCTGCTGTTGGGCAACCTCTAGCTCACACGATTATTCAAACCCTGGGTTGGCGTCAGTTAATGGTTAACTTAGGGATCATCGGAATCGTCTATGCCCTTCTTTTTTTTAGTATCGTTAGAGAAAATGCCCTAGGGGCCCGTTATTCCGTCTATCCCTCAAAATTATTGATTCCCTATCGGGTAGCCTTAAAAAAAGTATTCAAAAATCCCCAAAATTATCTCGTAGCCCTCTTTTTTGGTCTAGCCATGAGCCCTTGGGTCTCTTATTTTGGCGTGTGGCATATCCCCTTCTTTCAAACGACCTATCATGTTTCTCATCAGGAAGCCTTCATCGTAAATGTGATCAATGTTATCGCTTTTGGAGTGGGTGCTCCCTTTTTTGGTTGGATCTCAACCCGTCATAA
>JAKQGT010000327.1 GCA_029556005.1 Chlamydiota bacterium
AAGTCGGGTGGTTAGATTTGGGAGGATGAAACTCTCCTGTGATCCGGTTGAAAGGTTTGGCTCCATGATAGGGGGTCGGATTATTAATCGCATTTTTCATCCCTTGACCTTTCACCGTCAAAACATGAACTAAGGTGGGATGATCGACCTCTTTAAGCGCTTCAAAAGTGTCGATGATTTTTTTAATATCGTGCCCATCAATGGGTCCTACATAGGAAAGGCCAAACTGCTCAAAGAAGGGAGCAGTGCTCACGAGATTTTTTAGGGATTCTTTCATTTTATTCCCTTGCTTGGCGAGGGTTTCTCCATAGCCAGGGATTTTTGAAACGATTTCCGTTAATTCTTCGTAGATATTATTGGCTACAGGGCTGTTAAAAAAGCGACTTAAGATCCCTGTGATGGCCCCGACATTTTTTGAAATCGACATCGCATTGTCATTGAGAACAACTAAAAATTTTTTCAGTTTTCGAGGGATATTGTTCATCGCTTCGAGAGTGAGACCGCAGGTGAGAGCTGCATCTCCTAGAATCGGGATAATGGTTTCGTTTTGCTTCCGGATATCTCGATTTTTAGCCATTCCCAAAGCGAGAGAAAGGGCATTACCAGCATGTCCCGAATAAAAAAGGTCATGAATGGACTCAGGAGGGTAGGTAAAACCGCAGATACCTTCCGTTTGACGGAGGGTGGGAAATCGGGGATTGCGTCCTGTTAAAAGTTTATGGACGTAGGACTGATGTCCCACATCAAAGATCAGTTTATCTTGAGGGGAGTTAAATACCCGGTGCAAGGCGATGGTGAGTTCTACAATCCCCAGGTTTGAAGAGAGATGACCTCCCGTGATGGAGAGGACATCCATAATCCTTACCCGGATTTCTTGGGCTAAACGTTTCAACTCTTCAGTAGAAAGCTCCTGAAGCTGTTGGGGGTGGGATAGAGTTTCAAGTATGGAGTTCACTCCCTAGCACCTTCTCTGTATCGGGGGCGAAAGACTTCACTTCGGGCTTGCCTTCCTCATTTAAGACAAGTTCGCCACTTCTGTTTTTGATGAGAGTTTGAATTTTTTGCTCAGCTCGGGAGAGTTTGGATCCGCAAAGGGTAATCAAATGATCTGCTTCTTCATAAAGCTCTAGGGATTTTTCGAGAGGAGTTTCTCCATTACTTAGCTCATTTAAAATAGCTTCTAAGCGGACATAAGCCTCTTCAAAAGAAAAGTTTTTATCAGGTGTTTCCATCATCTCTAGAGACCTCCTCGATACGTGTCAACGCGCTCCCATCATGAAATCGAAGAGAAATTCTCATCCCTTCTTTTAGAGCGCGAGTTCCGAGCATAACCGAATGATCTTTTTCCGCAAAGGGAATGCAGTATCCTTTTTGGAGAATATTTTCCGGATTCACAGCTTTTAAATGCTCCATTAAGTGATGAAGCTCTCTCTTTTTTTTCTCATGGAGTTTGCGTGTCATTTGAAGGATTAGCCCTTTTAAATCTCGAGAGTAAAAACGCCCTTTCTTTTTTTCTACCAAATTTTTTTGAGCCGTATCTAAAGTCGCTGTGAGCATCTGAATTTTTCCTTTAAAGCCCTTTAAGGAGTAATCCATAGACTCTTTCAAAGAGCGGCCATAGGATCTTAATTCTGTTTTGATCTGCTCGAGTTGCGTGGCAGGTTGAAGTCCCTGAAGCTGTTTTTTAAGCCCAGCTAAGTGAAGCTCTTGCGTTCCTACACGCTCTTTCATACACCGATCCAAATCTTCAGAAAGATCATCCATTTTTTGGAAATGCTCTGCTAAAAGAGTATAAGGTGAGGCAAAAAGGGGATGACGCGTGATCCCCTCTAGAAGCGCTTGAGAGTGTTTAAAGGTCTGCCTAAGGCACTGCTCTATCCGTCTCTCAGCTTGGAGCAAAAAGTCCCTTTGCGTCGAGAGTTCACGGACAGAAATCTCAGCTGCTGCAGAAGGAGTGGGGGCGCGCACGTCTGCAACACAATCGGCAAGGGTCACATCTGTTTCATGTCCAACAGCAGAAACGATCGGAATGTTTGACAGAAAAATGGCTTCAGCCACCACACGCTCATTAAAAGGCCAGAGATCTTCTAAGCTCCCTCCTCCTCTTCCCACAATCAAAATATCGGCTAACGCATGGGTATTAAAAGCTTCAATGGCCGCTGCAATCTCTTCCGCAGCCCCTTGACCTTGGACCCGAACGGGATTGAGGATCAAGTGAAATTGGGGAAAGCGCCTTTTCAGGACGTGAATAATATCTTGAATCACAGACCCACTAGGGCTGGTAACCACTCCAATTGTTTTCGGGTATTTGGGTAGCGTTTTTTTTAGCTCGGGATTTAGCCATCCCTTTATTTTCAGCTCTTCTTTTAAAGCGTGGAGTTTGAGTAAGAGTTCTCCCACTCCTGCATGTTTGAGTTCTCGAACAATAATTTGATAACTCCCTCGGGGAGCATAGAGATTGAGCTCTCCCTGCACAATCACTTGGTCTCCTGCTTTCGGCATCTGAGCAAGTTGACGTGCATTGCCTTTAAAAAGGACAGCAGAAATTTGAGCTTCCTGATCTTTTAAACTAAAGTAAAGATGACCCGATGCCTGGTAGCGCAAGTTGGTCACCTCTCCTTTAACTTGGAGATGAGAAAACGGGGGCTCAAGCGTCTTTTTGATCGCTTGGGTAAGTTCTGTTACAGTAAAAATTGTCATCAAACCAAAATTTTATGCGAAATAGGGATCAAAATTCAAGCTGGATAGATAAGAAAAAAAATGTTATGCTCATGCGGATATGAATAAGACAAAAAGGTTAACTTACATCTTGGGAAACTGGAAGATGCATATGGGTGCAAGGGAAACCGAGCTGTTTGTGCAAACCCTTCTTCCGGAGCTCACTGAGACCTCCTGTATTGTGGGACTCGCTCCTCCGTTTACCTCTATAGAAATAGCTGCCAAATCGGCTGCAGGAAGCCTTTTGCGCATTGGGGCGCAGAACATGAGCGAATATCCTAAGGGAGCTTATACGGGAGAAATCTCTTCTGTGATGCTCAAAGAAGCGGGGGCTCAGTTTGTATTGCTAGGTCACTCCGAGCGTCGCTTGCATTTTCATGAAGATGACTCAATGATTCACCGTAAGGTA
>JAKQGT010000330.1 GCA_029556005.1 Chlamydiota bacterium
GGAATTGTAGCTCTCCTCACTGTTCTCTTTTTAGGAGGGAATTTTTTAAGACGCTTCGGCTGGCGTTTCAGCGCGCAGATCACCCCTGTTATGGTAGGTTTAACCGGAGGGATCTTCTTTGTCCTCTCCTACTTTCATGAACACTTAGGC
Source organism: Chlamydiota bacterium (assembly GCA_029556005.1). Classification (GTDB taxonomy): domain Bacteria; phylum Chlamydiota; class Chlamydiia; order Chlamydiales; family Simkaniaceae; genus JAAKFF01. Next base: position 151 of record JAKQGT010000330.1, read on the forward strand.
CCCTTTGCCGCCATTTTTGGATCGACCCCCCTCCTGTTAGTCGTCATGTTTGGCGCCTTCCAAAATATTGTGAGTAAAGTGGTGAAGTACTCCTTCTTTGACTCGACAAAAGAGATGGCTTATATTCCCTTAGATCAAGAGTCCAAAGTAAAAGGTAAAGCTGCTATTGATATGGTGGGCTCCAGGCTCGGAAAGTCAAGCTCTTCATGGATCCAAGCCACCCTCATGCTTCTCATGGGAACCAGTTCTGTCATCCTAATTACCCCCTACCTCCTCCCCGTTGTGATTGGAGTGACTCTCTACTGGAGCTACTCCGTACGCTACCTCAGCAATGAGCTCGAGAAAAAAGAGGAGGCCCTCGCCCAAACCCAAAAAGAAGAACCCCTCATTTCTGCTAAACCCAAACCCGCCTAACACTCTACAGAGAGTTGTTTACCAATAATACCTTCCTAGAGGATAATAGCTCCTCTTTAGTAGTTTTGGAGGAAAAATGGCTACGACAACCTCAACAGGATCCACACCATCACATCCCAAAAGTCGTTTTCTCTGCGCAGAAGATACACGCACAAGACTCGGCATCATCGAAAGAGCTCTAGTAACTCTTCAAGAAAACAACACACAAAAGGTGCGGACTTCGCGGTTTTTTTATTGGACTTATGGAGGGCAACAAGAAACCGACCGATTTACACAAATCTTCCTGGATTTTTTCGCTTACATTCGCGGGGAAGAAACCTTAGCTTTAGAAGGAGCGTTTAAGCTCCTCTCTTGTTTTGGGCGGGAAAGGATTGATCGCCCAAGTTCCCATTTTTTTCTTGTTCCTGATGATCCTCTCCATTACAGCGCGCAACCCTTTTTTCGAGATGTTTATCATGAATATGCACAGTATCATACAAATCATGACTACCCCAAAGATGTCATTGTGGGAAACCACGCTGTCGAATCAGGATATGTAAAATGCATGTATCCTACAGAGCCGGTAAAAAAACAATTAAAAACCCTACTAGAAAAACATCAGGGTCTCTATAGAGATTTTCTCCTTTTATTAAAAAAAGAGCATAGAGCTCTTAATCTATCTGCTAAAATCGAAGACCGTGAAATCATTTTTCAACCCCAAGAAGAAACAATTTCTTCCATTACTACGGACATCCTCACAGGACTGACGTTCTTTCTAGGAAGTGTAACCCTCTTCCCGAAGCTTGGAGATACCCTAAAATGCATCTATGCAAGACTTCTTGCTATCCAGTGGCTAAAAGAAGACCAACGACAATTAAAACAAGAACTCGGGGAAAATGTCCCTCCACTTAAAATCCCCTTTACCCCCAACTTTCCCGTTATTATCGATGGAACACGTTATGTAATCTGCCCCACCTCCCCTGATGGAGCTTGTGCTTTGCATGCCCTTCTTGGAGAAAAAGTCGATGGTGAATACCGCTTTCGAGGAGATGTTAGAAAACACTTTATAGATACCTTAAAAGCAAAACGCCAGGATCCCCAAATCCAATCTCTTTTCAAACGCATCTTAAAAAATCACCTCCACAATGCCATCGATGGACGCGATCTTTCCTCTCAAATGCTTTTTTCAGACACTCCTGAAGGGTTTCGAGATGCTTATTACCTGCTCTGCTCTCCCTTTCCCCTAGCCATACAACTCATCAATGCCCGCGAAGCCCATCTTTGGGCCGGAGAAATGGATCACAACGCATTCATTAGAGAAAAACTCATTCAAATAGCCCAACAAAGAAGGGAGTTTTCAGGAAAAAAATCCCCTGAGATCGTAGCAAAACTTAAAGAAGACCCTTTTTTACTTCTCAATCTTATCCATCCCGAGCGCACCGATTTTCTCAATCTCTTAAGACACCCTGCAAAAAAGCATTTTCTTACCCTACTAGCCCTGGAAAAAGAGCAAGTCCTTGCCTCTCAATCAAAAAAGCAAGATGACTTTGTCCTCTCCGATCAAATCTTTGAGC
>JAKQGT010000333.1 GCA_029556005.1 Chlamydiota bacterium
CCTGCAGATAGAGTGTATGAAAGTGAGCAGTTATTAGTCATCAAAGACATCAGTCCCAAAGCACCTGTTCACCTTCTTCTGATTCCCAAAAAAGAGTATCCTTCTCTCCAAAAACTCCCTAAAGAAGATCTTTCCATCATGTTAGAGATTATCGAAGTTGCCCAAAACCTTGCCGAAAAATTTGGTGTAGCCGACAATTATCGCTTACTTACAAATATAGGAACCCAGGCGGGGCAGTCGGTTTTTCACCTCCACTTTCATCTGATTGGTGGCAAGCCTTTAGGCTCGATGGCATAATGAACTTACCATCTTAAATTTACTGGAAATCAAAAACAGGATCTTTTAAGGATAGATTCATGAAGTTGATTTGTTTCTTCCTTATTTTTTTTGTTGCAGCTTTTGGAAGCGAAGAGGGGGTGATCAAACGCATTCATGCCCATCTCCTTGTTAAAGATTACTATGCAGCCCAAAACGCATGTGAAGAGGCGCTCACACTCTATCCTGAATCTAAAGGGGTCAAAAAAGTGTATGTGCAAGCCCTTGCGCAAAATGGAAAAGATGAAGAAGCGATCCAGTTTTGGAAAAAATCGGGGCTTAAGGGGGATCTAGAGGATCCGGAACTCCTAGAGACCTTGGCATGGGGAGTGTTAACACGTTCAGAAAATTCCTCCCAGTTTGTCGTAAACATGGCCTCTTTGATGAGCGCTTTTTTTACCGATGATGTGCGTGCTGTACGGATGTTACTGAGTCAATTGAACTCGACAAATGCCATCATGCGAGCGATGGCAGCGCAACTTTCCCCCCACTATCGAGATGTCACGTTGATTGAAGAGCTCAAACGCCTTCTCAAGGAAGAGAAAATCTGGTTTGTTCGTTTAGAGGTGATTCAAGCCCTCGGAGCCATGGAAGTTAAGGATATCAAAGAGCCTCTAGCAAAAATCATCTGTCATGCGCGGAGTACTGCTGAAGAAAAAGCTGCAGCCATTGCATCGCTAGTGACCATTTATGAAGATATTGATGACAAAGAGTTCACAGAGCTTTTAGGATCTAAACGTGCAGGATTGCGCCATCTTGCATGTCAGATTGTTTCCCACCTCGATTTATGTGAAAAAAAAGAGGCGATGGTTCACCTTTTAGAGGATGCCAGTCCTGATGTACGCATTGCTGCACTCAATACGCTCTATTTTTTAGGGATTAAAAATTTAGAGCCCCTGCAGCTCAGTAAACTCATCGATCTTACAGCAGATCCCCACCCTCCAGTAGCCCTCACAGCAGCTTGTATTGTTTCCCGTTTTGCTCCTGAAACAGCGCTGCAGGTACTCAGAAGAAGCATCTATTCGAACGACGATGCATCCCGGCGTTTAGCAGCCTTTATTTTAGGAAGAGTGGGAAGTGTAGGGTTTTCTCTAGCAAGAGAGGTCATGAAGATCACCCCTGATCCCTATGTAAAAGCAAATTTAGCATTAGGAATGATCGGTCAAGGGGGAGATTTATCCTATGCTGCAGATGTTCTTTATACCTTTCTCATGTTGAGGAAAGGGAAAATCATGTGGGATACTTCAGCTAACTCCCTCTTCGAGATCCTAGCTCCGTCGCGGGTTTGTCACATTCCTCAGGTGCCCCAATATCCAACGATGGTTGATCATCTGACACGTTTGGATATCTTGGGGAAACTTGCTATTTTAAGTCATCCCCATGCTGAAGAGGCTGTAAAAAGTTTCTTAAAAGAGCATGCTTTAGGGGTAACCTTTACAGCCTCAACAACCCTTCTCGAAGAAGGAGAGGAAGAAGCCATTGACATTTTGCGAGATCTTTTGCAAGAAGAAGATGAAAATGTACGCGTTCAAGCCGCTCTGGTTTTAGCCCTTTCCGGGGGAGAAACAGGAGCCATTGAAGTTTTGCAAGAAGCCTACAAAACGATGGACCGAGATATGAAAGTCAACATTTTAGGGGCGTTGGGGCATATTGGTGACAAAGCCTCCATTCCTTTTCTGGTTGAACTTCTCGAAGAACCTTACCAAACCCTTAAAATTGTGGCGGCTTCCGCCCTCATACAGTGTGTTTACCATTGATACATCAGATACAAAAGCAGCTAAAATTATTTCATATCGAAGGGTGGTTACTCTATGATCTTCATGGGACCAACACCTTAGCTTTAGAAATCCTTCAAATTCCCAAGGGAATTCTCATGACAAGGCGGTGTTTTTATTGGATTCCCCAAGAAGGGACGCCTGTCAAGATTGTACACAAAATAGAAGCCCATAATTTAGACCATCTTCCTGGAGAAAAAAGACTCTATTTGAGTTGGAAAGAATTGCATCAAGAGCTGCAAACTTTGCTAAAAGGCGTTAAGCAAGTTGCCATGGAATACTCTCCCAACCAGGCGATTCCAACCGTTTCAAAAGTCGATGCCGGCCTGATCGAGCTTATTGGGAGCTATGGGGTTGAAGTGGTCAGCTCTGCCCCTTTTCTGCAGAACTTTGTTTGTGTCTGGACGGATCAGCAATATGCTTTCCATAAAGAAGCTGCAGATGTACTTGAAAAGACCGTTACAAGTTGCTGGAAACTCATCGGTCACTCCTTAAAAAATAATAAAGTGGTGACAGAGTATGACATTCAGCAATACATCCTTTCAGCATTTGAAAAGGCAAAGTGTGTGACTGAAGGGGTTCCGATCTGTGGAGTGAATGGAAATGCTGCAGATCCCCACTATTGCCCTACAAAAGAAAAATCAGAAAAGATCAAAAAAGGGGACTTTATCCTGATTGATCTGTGGTGTAAAAAAGATCTTCCCCATGCTGTTTTTGCCGATATCACCCGAGTGGGAGTGGCAAGTGCAAAGCCTACTCCCAAACAACAAGAGGTATTTTCTCTTGTCCGCAAAGCCCAAAAAGCAGGAACCGACTACATTATAGAGCGCTATCAGAAAGGTCAGGAAGTGGTCGGAGCAGAAGTCGACAGAGTCGTGCGCAGTGTGATTGAAAAAGGGGGATATGGTCCTTACTTCACCCATCGAACAGGGCATAATATCAATACAGAAAACCATGGACCAGGAGCCAATCTAGATGGTCTTGAAACCCAAGATGAGCGCCCTTTGATTCCTAGAACCTGTTTTTCTATTGAGCCCGGAATCTATCTCCCTGGAGAGTTTGGAGTGCGTCTTGAATATGATGTTTATATTCATGAAAAAGGGGAAGTGGAAGTCACACTCCCTCCTCAAGAAGAATTAGTCATTGTGGGGTAAAAATTCTTTCCTCAAGACCGTTTAAAGATTGTGACAAAATCACTTGGCTGTTAATCGATTCACCAGAACGGAGCATAAAAACCGCAATAGGGTCATCGCGTAAGGCCAGAGCATATTTAATGCGCAAGGAGTGGTAAGAGCCAAAGTCAAAGAGGTTTCGCTGATCAAAGGGATGATTTGCGACATGCACTAAAAATGCCTCTCTTATGCGAATATGGAGGTTGACATTGACTTTGACACAGAGCTCATACTCAGCTTGGTAGATATTTTGCAAAGCCTCTTCAGAAGGATTTTCAGAATAGATTTTTCTAAGAGCGTCGAGTGGAGGAAGGATGGGATTTTTTTGAGCCTCTAGTGCGTGATATTGGGAACGGATAACCCTTTTAAATAGGTCATTACAGGCTCCTAATTCAGGATGGTGGGGGATTTCAAAAGGAACAGGGGTTTCCCCATTTTCTTGCATTTGGGTCAAAATATTTTGGTATTTATTGGCTTCTTCTCGAGCCAGTTCTGCCCAGTCATTGAGGGGGTGGTAGGTCAGAGATAGGAATGGATGATAAGCCACCATTAACAAGGCAAGGGTAATAGGAAAATAGCAGGGATTTAACATACCTAAGGTGACGAGGAGTGTGAAGCCTAAAAGGATGGAGGCGATATGAATGACTGAGGCCATCGTAGAAAAAAACTGGGTTGCTTGGTTGCAACGGGAGATCTCGTTTTGGAGAGTCACCTCATCCCATGTGGCGATCAGATTAAGTTGGGCTTTAAGAGGGTCGGGGTAAGTGGGTATCATTGCAAAAAACAGTATATACTCAAACAACTTCAAAAGTTGGCTGAGTATACAGAAATTTTTTTATGATACAACGAGTTTAACTGCATCTTGTTGCATTTTTTGATGTAAACTGCGGAGTCCATTAGACCGACTAGGCGAAAGAGCTTCAAGGATTCCCATTTCTTTTAGAAAGATAGGGGGATATTTAAAGATAGCCTCTGGAGGTTCATCTTGGTAGACAGAGATTAATAAAGCAGCAAGCCCCGCAGAAATCAAAGCATCTGAGGCACAAAAAATTTGTAACTTTCCCTCGCGCACGTGCATTTTCAAATACAAAAGACTTTGGCATCCTTTGACCCGGTTTTCTTCTACTTTTTCTTCTTGAGGAAAAGGGGGTAGAGATCTCCCCAGGGCAATGATTTTTTCATACCGCTTTTCTAGTGTCTTGAGAGCTAAAAATTGCTCTTTAATTTTTGCTTGTTTTTCAAGGCAGCTCATGGGGAATATTTTATCTTACGAAAGCTTTGCTGTCTCCAAAAATTCTTTTTGAAAGCTCAAGGGGGGATAACTCAAACATTTCGGCTTTTGAGAGGAGAGGTTTATCTGAGCTCTCAGGGAAAGAGTAATAGGGTTGAGGGACGCGGTCTGCTAGGTATTCCAAGTGGCTTTCGTAGCTCAGAGGATGGCAACTCCCGAAAGCATCGAAATCTCGCTGATCTGTCACATTAGCCAGGACATGAAGGGCGTAGGCATGAGCGACTTTGGCGGGGAGGAGGACGACTTCTTCTAATTGTTGCTTTTCCCGACGTAGCTGAGATTTTTCAGCCATTTTTTTCGGGTCCAAAGAAGGGGTTAGTGTAGCTATTTTTTCATCTAAATCATCGATTTTTTGACGGGTTTCGTTTTCCATTTTTTCCCAGTAGTGCACGCGCCCTATGAGGTTTGCTGTAGGCATTAAGAGACGGGCGTTTTGTGCTGCCTGAGAGATCTCTTCAGCAGGGATCTCCTCAGCACCGATGCCAAGCTTTCTGAGTAAAGTATTAAAAGAATTATAGTCTGTGTAGGCCGCTTTGACTTTTTCAATTTCTTG
>JAKQGT010000336.1 GCA_029556005.1 Chlamydiota bacterium
GACAGGGAAAGGAGCTAAGCAAAAGGCGCAGAAAAGGCAAAGGACCCAGGTTTGTTTCTTTTTGAGAAATCTTTTTAAGCATAAACTGAGGGGCTCTCGGGTTTGAGGATTCATATTGTATTTAGCGCCCGGAATGTCATCTCTCATAACGGCAAAAAAGAAAAGGGCAAAAATGATTCCAAGAATGCCTAAGTCGATAATGGTCATGCGCCAACTGAGTCTTTCCACGAAATAAGAGATAAAAATTTCTCCAAAAAAGACTCCCAGCATGCCAAGAGCAAAGGTTAGTCCCATCATGAAGGCGAATCGTTTCGGATGAAAGAAGTTGGAGAGAATTTTGACAATATTAACGAGAGAAACACTCGCTCCAATCCCAATCAAAATCTGTCCCATATAGGCATAGATGATGGTAGGACTTCCTCCAAATAAGAACGCTCCAAAAGCAACGGTTGTAATGCCGATGGTTGTGATCAGCCTTGTGCCGTATTTGTCGATTAAGATGCCAATGGGAAATTGAAAAAACAGAAAGGGGTAGACACCGAGCGCTGCTAATAGTCCCAATTGCGCGGAAGTGATGTCAAATGTTTTAAGGAGTTGCAGCGTTAAAATACCTGGCGTGTAGAGGAGTGAGGTTTGATAAAATTGAAACAAGACGCCCATAAACCAAATGACCCAAGGGTAGTAAGGTCTCGGATGAGGGAGAAAAGGTTTTAATGGCTCAGGCTTACGGACAGCCATTTTTTAGGTTTCCTCGAACGTTTGCTTGGCATGGGTTTCTTTGATAAAGAAAGCGCATACGATCGATAAAGCAAGCGAGAGAGGGATGAAAATAAATGCCTTTGCATAGGTTGCATAAGAAATTGTATCTGCACTTTCAAAAGATCCATTAGAAGAGGTAATGGCAGCGTTGATGAGATGATCATTGATAATATGGACAATAGCAGCCACAACTAAAATCATGCCGATGACGGTAGCGGTGATCAGAGGTAAGTTTTTTTCATGGATGACAACATAGGCTAAGATATAGACACCCATGAAAAAGGAGGAAAGAATGCTGATGATCATGAGAAAGGAGGGGGGGAGTCCTGGGCAATAAATCTTAATCAAAATTAAGACGAGTCCTGCAAGAGGTCCAATAAAAAGAAAGGGCTTTCTCCGTCTCAAGCGGGTTGAGAGCCATCCTAGAAGGGGGGCACCAATGGCAAACCCGACGATACTCAATGTGTTGATGATTACCGCACTCTTTTTACTTATTTGATGGGTGGCTTCTAGAAAGGGGACTTGCCAGATCCCTAGAAAAGTAGACCAAGGGGTGGCAATAAACGCAAAATAAAGGGCGATCACCCAATTGTCCCATTTCGATAGGGCTTTTTTGATGGCATCCCATAAAGGGGTTTCTGTGGGAGGGTTGATATTGTAGCGGGCACCGGGTTCAGAATCACGGATGACGAGAAAGAAAAGGAGTGCATAAAGGATCCCGATGATTCCATAGTCAATCATGCTTTGTCGCCACCCGAAGGCTTCCACTAATTTAAGAGTGGCAGGGTAACCTATGCTAGCTCCTAAGATCCCTACCATGACGGTGAGGCCTGTCATAAAGGCAAACTCTTTGGGATGAAACCAATTTGAGATCAGTTTTAAAGCATTGATCATTGCAATGCTTCCTCCAGCTCCCATCAAAATGAGGGCGATTACGCGAAAAGCAGGAAAGTAACCTACACCCATGATAATAGCGCCAACAGCTGCGATGAGTAGGCCTAAGCTTGTCATCCTTCGGGGACCAAAGCGGTCGACAAGAAAAGCAATGGGAAGCTGGAAAATAATCACAGCATAAAAGGAAGAGTCCACAAAAGTCGAAGTGTTTTCAAGGTGAAGAATGTGTTCTTGAACGAGAGCTTTTACAATGGTATAGGTCCCCGCTTTCAAAATGAATTTGTAAAAGATTAAAATCACACTGAGTAACCAAATGACCCAAGGATAATAGGGACGAGGATGGGGGTCAAAAGTAGGTTTTGGACTATTCATAGGATGGCTCCGCATGCGTCTCTTTGATGAAGAAAAGAACTAATAAGGACAAAATTAAAACAATAGGAACGATGACAAGAGACGTTTGGTAATCATTGATCGTGATGTCTTCAAAATTTTGCACATTTCTCGACTGAAGAGCAGAGGTGAAAATGTATCCAATGACCCGATCCAGAATCATTCTAAAGAAAAGGGCTGAAACATAAAGAAGGGCAAAGACACTTGCATAAGCAGTCGGATTATTTTTTTCGGCACTCATTGCATAACTGAGGGTAGAGGCACTGATAAAGAACCCAGAAAGAGAGGTCAAAATTCCGACAACAGGGAAAGGAATAGAGGGAACATAAATCGTGC
>JAKQGT010000339.1 GCA_029556005.1 Chlamydiota bacterium
TCCCTACCCTTAAAAAAAAATCTTTCGATACGGCTCTTATTTTTCACCTCTCCCAACGTCCTGTCCTTCCCTTCACCTACCTAGCTGGCCCTGCAACCATCGTGGGAACGGTGGGGATTAATAAAGGGCTTGATCATTTCATGACCCATCCCCTGGAGAAAAAGCCCTACCATGAAATTGAGCGGCGTTTAAAAATTGCAGAAGCTATTGGTGTCACAAAATCCTCTCCTGAAATGGAGATTTTTTTCACCGAAGAGGAAAATGCTTCTGCCCTCGACTATCTCGAAGACCATCCCCTCAATATTGGGATGCATCCGGGGTCCAAAGATAAATTTAAACAATGGAACCCCAAACATTTCATTGCATTGGGGCGTCGCTTGGTAAAAGAAAAAAACGCAAAAATCTGGATTACCGGAGATAAAAGTGAAAGTGCCCTGTGCGCTTCCATTGCAGAAAATATTCCAGGAAGCACCTCATTAGCAGGTAAACTTCCTGTGCGGGTCACCGCCGCCTTCATCGAAAAGCTCAACCTATTTATCACCAATGATACCGGCCCGATGCACCTTGCTTTTGCGATGAACACCCCCACAATCGCTGTTTTCGCCCCAACCAATCACAAACTCTGCGGTCCCTATAAAATCCCCCATGGGAAAGTCATCCAAAAAGCACCTACCTGCACACCTTGTATTCATAAAAAGTGCCAGGTCCCTTTTTGCATGGAACAAATCTCTCCTGAGGAAGTATGGAAAGCGTGCTTAAACGTTTAAGAATTCTTGAAGAAGGGATCTCAGAGGTAAGGAAAAACCCCATACCCACTTGGTTTCACAACCTTGAAACCCCAGAAGAAGTTTCTCTCATCCGCCAAGCAAAACGGGAACATCACCCCGTTTTCGCAGAACTCTCCGGAGATGCCCTCGTTGAGCTCAATCATGAGGCTTTTTGGAAAGGAATTGCAGAGGGAACTATCGATCGCATCTCCTACTCCCCCAGATTGGAATCGTTTCTACAAAAAGCTGTCGAAGACTCTCGCATCAGTCCAGAAAACGTCCAAAAATTGACCGTATTCTCCTAAATCGGTCAAAAAAACATTGATTTTTGGCCGTATAAGAGCAAAATATACGGTTTTATGGGTAATAAAGAGAAAAAATCGGCCATTTGGGACTGATGATTCATTAGGATAGGTTCATTAAGGAATGAAAATATTTGTTATCATTCTTAACTGGAATGGAAAAGAAGATACTTTAGCCTGCTTAAAAAGCTTGGAAAAGGTAGAGACTCCCCATCAAACTCTTGTTGTAGACAATGGATCTACCGATGATTCAGTCGCTTCGATTCGGAAGTACTTCCCCTCTATTCATCTCATTGAAACGGGAGAAAACCTCGGGTATGCCGAAGGAAATAATGTGGGGATACGCTACGCCTTAGATAAAGGAGCAGATTATCTTTTGATTCTCAACAACGACACCCTAGTCGATCCTCAAATCTTGAGCGCTTTTTTAGAAAACCCCAACCATCCCATCCAAGGGGGCAAAACCCATCTGATGAGTGATCCTACCCTTTTGGATCACTTGGGGGGGAATTGGAACCCAGAGATCGGAGAATTTGAACTGATGGGGAAGGGAGAAAGTGCCGATCTATGGACAGAACCTCTCACTTTAGACTATGTGTGTGGTGTGGCTCTATTTGTTAAAGCAGAAGTCTTTAAAACGATTGGCCTCTTTGAAAA
>JAKQGT010000003.1 GCA_029556005.1 Chlamydiota bacterium
TCACGACTATAAATGGATTCTCGATACAGATACCTATTCTCTCCATTTCGATTTCAACACAGCATCGAATCGGGAGATCACCTGCCAGATTTTTCATCCCCCAAACACCACCTATGTCTGTATTGAACCCCTTTCTGCGTACTTTCCCCCTGAGCCGCAACTCTCTCGCAGCACTTTAGAAGTCAAGATCGAGATCTTTTCTCCCCTTCACTAATATTATTGAAAGCTTTACAAGAAGGGAAAGTGAGGTATGTGGATGGCAGATAAAAAGCGCATTGTGATTTTAGGAGCGGGATTTGGGGGAGCCTATACGGCTATGTATTTAGAAAAACACCTAAAAAAACATAAGGATGTCTTTGAAATCTACCTTGTGAACAGAGAGAATTACTTTGTCTTCCAACCGATGCTCGCTGAGGTTGTCGGAGGCTCTCTAGACCTACTCGACACGATTAACCCCTTAAGAAAACTCCTCCCCAAAACACACCTCTATGTTCGAGAAGTCGATGCAATTGATCTTGAAAGAAAACAGATTATTCTCTCCCCTAAATACTCTCATACGCCCACTGAAGTGAGCTATGATCACCTCGTTTTAGCTCTGGGAAATGTTACCGATTTCAGAGGGACTGCGGGGCTCCATGAACATGCCCTCCCCTTCAAAAACCTAGCCGATAGCATCGTCATCCGCAATCAGGTGATCGATGTCCTAGAGTCAGCAGCTTGTGAAGAGGACCCAGCCCTGAAACAAAAACTTTTAACGTTTGTTGTAGGAGGAGGAGGATTTTCTGGAACAGAGGTTGTCGCCGAGGTCAATGACTTGGTCCATAAGCTTTCTAAACAATACCCTTCGATTCACCACGAAGATATCCGTGTGGTCCTCGTGCATAGCAAAGAGAGGCTCATGGAACGGGAACTCAGTGAAAATTTAAGTCGCTATGCAGAAAAACTCCTGAAAAAACGAGGGGTGGAAATCCGCTTTGGTGCCCATTTGTCCTCTGCAACCCCCGAAGAGGCCATTCTAGATACCGGAGAAAGGATCTGCGCTAAAACCATCATCTCTACTGTCCCTTCTTCTCCTAATCCTCTCATTGAAACCCTTCCCCTCCCTTTAGAAAAAGGAAAGATCGTCACAGATGCAGGAATGCAGGTGAAGGAACATCCAGAGATTTGGGCGATTGGAGATTGCGCTGCCATTCCGAACTTAGAAGGAAAAGGGATCTGCCCTCCAACGGCTCAATTTGCGATTCGGGAAGCAAAAGTCTTAGCCCATAATATCGCAGCAAGTCTTCTGGGCAGAAAGAAAAAAGAATTTCGCTTTAAAGCGCTTGGGATGATGGGAGCCTTAGGGCACCACTCCGCTGTTGCAGAACTCTTTGGCAAATTTAAGTTTTCGGGCATCTGTGCTTGGATCCTCTGGCGGATGATTTATTGGATGAAATTGCCAGGCTTTGACCGTAAACTCAAAGTGGCCCTTTCGTGGATTCTCGATACGATGATCCCCATCGAAGCCGTTCAGATTAAAACCACTCCGAGTCAAGGCATTGCCCAACTTCACTTTGAAACCGGAGAGATCATTTTCCATCAGGATGATGTCGGCGATTATCTTTATATCATCGTGAGTGGAGAAGTCGAAGTCTACGTGACAAAAGAAGGAAAAGATCGGGTGATTGCCAAGCTGGGTAAAGGAGAATACTTTGGGGAGATGGCCCTTTTAAACCAACGCTCCCGCTTAGCGACCGTCCGCTGTCTCACTCCAGTTGATGTCTTGGCTTTAAGAAAAAGCGATTTTGGTATTTTGATTTCAAATTTCCAAGAGCTTAGAAAAGATTTTGAGGAAACAGAAAAAACTCGTAGAAGAGAAATTGGATAACTTTTAAAATCTGCGATCATGGAAATTTGGTTAGATACTACAGACATCAAAACGATTCAGTTAGGGCGGAAGCTCGGTGTTTTGTCCGGAGTGACAACAAACCCTTCCCTGATCTCGGAATCGGGGCATAACTTAGAAGAAGTCTTAAAAGAAATTCTGAAGGCGCAAAGTAAGCCTGTCACTGTTCAAGTCACCGCTCCCGATCATCAAACCATTGTTGAACAAGCCGAAACACTCCGCGACTACTCTGAACGTATCATTGTAAAAATTCCCGTAACACAAGAAGGGCTCAAAGCCATGACAGCCCTCTCCCATCTCCAATTCCCCATCATGGCCACAGCCATCTTTTCCGCAAATCAAGCCCTCTTTGCTTGTCGTGCAGGAGCCAAATATCTTGCTCCCTACTATTCCCGTATGAACATGCCTTTAGAAACACTTGAAGGAATC
>JAKQGT010000024.1 GCA_029556005.1 Chlamydiota bacterium
CCCCGACCGTTTCGACGACAGAGCCTGTAAAAGGGATGTTGTCGCCGACAAAAATACTGGATAGCTTGTTATCCTGGGTGATGATTTTTTGGTTTAAAATGATAGTGCTATTCCCTTCCGCTTCTAAAGCAGAAACCAAACTTCCTAAGGAAAAGTAGCTTTTTCCTTTATGCAAGATGATATCCCCAATCACTCCGAGGTCAAACCCTCTTCCAATCGGAAATTGATCGGTTCCAGTGGGGGTGTTGATGGCATCGATGCCTTGCAAGGTTTTTGCAAAGGGAGAGCCCCTCGGAGTAGCTGGGAAGTTTCCAAGTCCATACCCAAATTTATCACGGTATTGTCCCCCTCCTCCCCATTCCAAACCAAATTCCTGGCCGCTTTTCACATCGGTCTCAATAACGAGGACTTCGATGAAAACCTGCTTTTTGGGAACATCTAGATTATGGATAAGGGAAGAAAGTTGATCAATCCCTTCTTCTGTACCAGAGTAAAGAAGAGAGTTTGTCGATTGGATCCACTGCATCGATCCAATCGTTTTGATGAGTTCAGGCGATACCGATTTGCTTTGGCGCAAATCGATCGCGACATTTTTAATGGCTGTGAGGATTTCTGCTCCTTGGTGATACTGAAGCTTATAGACATGAAAGTCCCCCTTCTTCTCGTATTCATGGAAAGGAAGAAAGAAGGAATCTTGAAGGTCACTGACTGGGCGGATGTCCTCTCTCTCAGTTTTCCGCCCTTTATATTTGGCCAGTTTCACCTCTTTGATTTCTTCTAACTCCCAATCCTCCATCTTCTCGACAAGAAGATAGTCTCCTCTCTCTTCTGTTTTGATTCCTTGCTGCTTAAGAAGCTCGATCATGATATCCAAAATGCTTTGTGGATTTGTTGCTTTCCCCGTGACGAGGCTAATTCTAAAATCCAAAATCCTTTCATCATAGATGAAGTTTACCTCGGCAATTTTACTTACATAACGGAGGAATTCCAACATCGAGACATCTTGGAAGTTCACAGTGACGCTTTTCTCTGGTGTCTCTGGAGGGCTGAGATCAAAGTGAAGCACTTCATCACTGCATAGGGGAGTGGTAAGTAATAAAAGGAAAGCAACAATTCCGGTTAAGAGCACTACAATCTTCTTCATTTTTGATCATTAATGATTATACTCAAACAATTTCAAAAGTTTGTTTTGGCACAGCTGAAAAACCAATTTTTGAAATTGTTTTAGTATAAAGCAGTTCAAATGATAACAAGCATTAGAGATTTGAAATAGATGTTTTTATCTAGAAAAGAGTAGAAATGATGAAAGATGAAAACACACAAAAAAATAAGCGTAAGAATTTCAATGGGTTACGAAAACGCTTTCTTTAATGAAAATTAATGCCCCAAAGGGGACTACTAGAAATACATCAGAAAGTCGATGCCAAAAGAATAATCCCGATGTCCCAGATTTTGGGGATTAATAAAGTAGGGATTTCCTCGCGCAAAATTGTTACTGACACGGTTATTTTTATCGTAAAGTTTATCGGAGTTGAACTCAAAACTTAAAAGACATCCTCGATAAACATAAGTCGCGCAGGTAAGGGTGGTCCGCTCTTTAGGAACATTGAAGGGAAGCGCTTCGTAGCTGCGTGTATACGAAAGAGCGATAGACGTCGGGCGCTGCATGATTTGAAAAGCATAGGCGAGTTCAGCATCAAAGGCTTTGGGCCTTGGGCCGAAAAAGGTGGTCCCATTTTTGCTAAAAGCAACATCAAGGTGATTAAAGTTCCGGATCGCTTGGTTGTAAGCAAGGATCAGGGTCCAATTTCCATAGGTAAAAATTCCATGGGCATTGAGACCGGGAACGACATGGTGGAGTTTTTCAGAATTCAGGGGATTGCCAAAAAAGGCTTGCATCCCTAGGGAATCGGCGATATTTCGAATGAGACCTACCGCCATTTTTGCTTCAAATGTTTTGATGTTGAAGCTGACCCCTCCTGTCGCCCCATAGTTGTTAATATTATTGCCCGAATCAGCATAGCTGGACCCTTTAAATACATAAGCGGAGAATTGGAAGTGGTTTGTATAAAAACCCAAAGCGACATCGCGTGCTAAGGTACGGAAAAGAACTTTTGTTAAAGGGTTGTGAATGGCATCGTAGGTCGTGTATTGACCAAAAGGGATGTAGGTCTGACCAATGGTTAAGTACCAGGGACTAAACGTAAAATCTCCCAAAGTGACAAAAATAGAATCTCCATGAATCCGTGAATTTTGGATGCGATCCTGACTGAGAGCGGGATCGATACTATTATCATACTCCAACCCGACATACCCATAAATCCAGGGAGCGACAACAATGAGGAAGTCAATTTCTGTATCGCTAAGGTCAATATCACTTTCGGGATGTCCCGTCGCATCTTTTTGAACGATTCCTGTGACTTCAATCTGTCCACTTAAAAAAATCCGCGGGTTGTCTGGATAGGGGATATTTTTTTCTTTCAAGTAGAGCATCGCTTCTTCCAGTTCAAGTAAGATCTGAAGATCTTTATTCACACTAGAAAGGCTCGACATGAGCTCCGTTCCCTCATAGGTCGCGCGGACACCGGGATAAGGAGAGGAGGTCACGAAAGTCCCAAAGTAATCAATTACCTGTTGTTGCAGGGAGAGCTCTTGCTCTTTCGTAGGCGCTTGAATTTCTTTGAGAAGGGGGTATTGATAGTCCTCTCGAATATCTTTTTCTTCGGTAACGGCTTCTGCTTCTTTGTATTGAAGAAAAGTTCCTTCTTGCACAGCAAAAAGAGGAAGAGTGAGGAGAAGAATGGGCAAGAGTTTCATGGCAGGTTATGGATTGTTAGGGGATTTAACGGATCAGCAGGCTTAAATCCAAAAATTTTGGCATAGAAATAGAGCTCTGCATCGAGGGATTTTTTAATATTTTCTGCAAGGCGAAATCCGTGCTGTTCTCCTTCAAAAAGGAGATAAGCCACAGGGATTTTTTTCTTCTTGAGAGCTTCAAACATCTTTTCAGCTTGGGCAGGAGGGACTACTTTATCTTCAGCACCTTGGAGTAATATGACAGGACAAGAAAGCTTATCGGTATGATGGATAGGGGAGTAGGTGATATAACGGTTTTTTTCCTGAGGGTAGGGGCCGATTAAGCCGTCGAGATAACGGGA
>JAKQGT010000026.1 GCA_029556005.1 Chlamydiota bacterium
GTGCTAAACGCTCATAAAAACAGACCCCACCCACAAGGGCTTCTTTCGGTTCATAGAGACGGACGCTGTCTTCAAGCCCTTGATATTCTTCTTCTGTAACATAAGGGGGGTTGCAAAAAACCACATCAGCCTTTTTCCCTGCAAAGGGTTTCAGTAAATCCCCTTGTAGAACGCTGACTTCTAAGCCATTCCTTTCCGCATTCTTTCGCGCACAAACGAGTGCTGTTTCCGAAAGATCACTCAAAGTAACCTCTAAATCGGGACGCTTCTTTTTCATACTGAGCCCTAAACATCCACTCCCTGTGCAGAGATCCCAAAGAGTTTTTGCTTCTTGAGGAATTTCTTTTAGAGCCAGTGTTGCTAAAATCTCCGTTTCTTGCCGGGGAATCAGAATCCCAGGGTGTACAGATAAATAGCAATCGAAAAACTCTATAACTCCCGTGATATACTCTAGAGGTTCCTTTTCCCCTTTTCGCCTAATCCAGTCACGGTACTTGACAACCTCTCCTTCTTCTAGAGGAGCATCATAATCGAAGTAAAGTTCCATCCGCTTCTTTTTTAATAAAGCAGCCAGCAGCTCTTCTGCTTCGCGACGGGCATTCACCACTCCTCTCTTTTTGAGATAACCCGAAGAGAGGTGGATCAATTCTCGGATGTTATGCATGGAGTTTTTCCTGATAGAAGTGGCTGACAAGAGCCAAAGAAACTTCTTCTAGATCCCCATTCATAATGTAATCGAGTTTGTATAAGGTAAGATTGATACGGTGATCTGTGACGCGATTTTGAGAATAGTTATAGGTGCGGATGCGTTCTGAACGATCACCACTTCCCACTTGAGTCGAGCGCAATGAGGCTCTTTCTTCATGCTTTTTACGCGCCCTTTCCTCTGCCAGTTTTGCAACAAGAACACGCATCGCTTTATCTTTATTTTTATGTTGTGAGCGTTCTTGCTGGCAATAGACAACCACTCCCGTTGGAAGGTGAGTGATGCGCACCGCGGAGTCTGTAGTATTGACGTGTTGCCCTCCAGCCCCTGAAGAACGGTAGGTATCGATTTTTAAATCGCTTTCATCGATCTCAATCTTTTCATCCTCTCCAGGTTCCATGAGGACTGCTACAGTAATGGCTGAGGTATGGACTCTCCCCTGGGTTTCTGTAACGGGAACGCGTTGAACCCGGTGGGTTCCTGCTTCATATTGCATCAAACGGTGCACGTTTTTCCCCGAGAGGGAAATGATATATTCTTTATAACCACCCGCTTCGGAATCGGTACAAGAAAGGGTCTCATACTTCCATCCCATTTTATCGGCAAAGAGGCGGTACATCCGGACACAATCCCCGACAAAAATCGCTGCTTCATCTCCCCCTGTCCCCGCACGTACTTCTACGATAACATTGGCATGGTCATTGGGATCGGGAGGGACAAGAAGGGATTCTAGTTTGGTTTTTAAGTTCACCACTTCTAGCTCAAGCTTCGCAATGTCTTCCTGAATCACTTGTGTAAATTCAGGATCACTCTCTTCTTTTAATAGTTTGCGATTATCTTGAAGCGCATCTAAGGCTTTTTTATGAGATAAATAAGCATCCTTGAGTTCAGACAAATAAGAGTGCTCTCGGGTAAGCTCTTTATATTTTTTTTTATCCGAGAGGGCCTCTGGATCACCCAGAGCCTTTTCTACCTCTTCGAAACGGAGAAGAAGCTTCTGGATTTTTTGTTCCACGATTATTTTTCTTTCTTCTTAGGCGCGGCTTTTTTGGGGGCTACTTTTTTAGGAGCAGATTTTTTTTCTTCTTTCTCTTGAGGCTTTTCAGTGGGAGCCTTTCTCGCATAGCGTTTCTTGAACTTATCTACACGCCCTTCTGAGTCTACAAACTGTTGACTTCCTGTAAAGAAAGGATGAGAAGCAGAGGAAATTGGTACGTGGTAAACGGGGTACTCTTTCCCTTCAAACGTCTCTTTAGCCTTAGGTTGTAGTGTACTTCCACAAACAAATTTCGTTCCCGTTGCAGTGTCCACAAATAATACGTCTTGGTAAGGAGGATGTCCTTCTTTCTTCATCGAATAAACCTCAAATATTCAGTATCTCTAAGGAAGATATTAAACCGTTTTTCAGGATAAAAAACAACTCCAAACAGATTTTACCCAGAAGGGCCCCCTATTTCCCCTTTAGGATTCCATAAAAAAAGCTCTTCGGGATTTTAGAAAAAAAATTAAATGCCCGATGTGTTATACTGCAACCTACACTGAAGGATAAATGATGTATCAATCTCAAGCTTTCCGTCTGGGCCCTATATCCACACCCAAGATTGTCAAGTGGACCATTATTTCCACACTGGTTGTGAGCTTCCTTGCGCTCATTTCTAACGCCCTATTTTTGCAAGTCTTAGGGATTCCTAGCCCCCAATATCTCTTTAGCCTGACGACTTGGGGGATTCATAAACTTTTCCTTTGGCAGTTTATCTCTTATCTATTCATTCAGCCTGTGACCACAGGAGGGATCTCGATATCCCTTCTTCTCCATGTGTTTTTTGATCTTTACCTTCTATGGGCCATGGGCTCAGCTATTGTACAAGCACGGGGGAAAAAACATTTTCTTGGTCTCTATTTTGGAGGGGGTTTTTTCGTAGGGGTCATGGCTTATGCCTCTTTGCTTCTCTTGGGATCCCCCGCTCCTCTTGCAGGGGCTACCCCTTGCATTTACATCCTCCTCATTGGATGGGTCTTTCTTTTCCCTGATGCAAACCTCTCCCTATTCCTCCTTCTACCCCTACGCGCCAAGTGGCTCGTCTTCGGATTGATCGGAGTCAACCTTTTTCTTGATTTTTCTAATGGAAACTTTTTCTACTTTTTTGTCACTGCCAGCTCAATGATCTATGCCTACTTTTACTCTGTACTTCTCTGGGAGATGTTAGGTCCTTTTCGACAATTACATCCGCTAGAAAAAAAGCTCATTTACTATAAGCGCCGCCTAAGCAATCAATTCCGTCAGCTGGGGGACATTGAAGTCCAACCCTCTAAGGTTTATGATTTCAAGACAGGCAAAGCGATTGTTCAAGATGATGAGTTTATGGATGCATGCCTTGATAAAATCTCTAAAAAAGGGAGACATTCTCTCACGATTCGAGAGCGCTTTCGGATGTGGCGCATTTCCAAGAAAAAAGGTTAATTTTCACGATTCCAAGCAAGAACAGCCATCTTAGCAGCATGAATTCCTTTTAAAACTCCCTCTTCATAGCGAAAAAAAGGATGGTTTTCCAGCTCGGGATAATCATTAGGCTGCAAAATATCATCGGGTGTAATATTCGGGATGATTTTAATCGCAAAATGTAAAAGTTTTTTTTCTTGCAATGCAAGGAGTTCATCAAATAGTTCTTCCAAGGGCTTTTTCATCTCTTCTCCTTTTAAAAAATGCTTGCATTAGAGCTTTAGACTCTTCTTCCCTCACTCCCCCTTCAATGTGGGCTTGATGGGTTGGATGTTTGACAGCAAATACATCTAGATAACTTCCATGAGCCCCATGACGGAGATCGGGAGCTCCCTAGACGATCCGCTTGACTCGAGCTAGGAGAAGGGCTCCCGCACACATTAAACAGGGTTCTAGCGTCGTATATAAGGTCGTTTCCAAAAGGCGCCAGTCCCCGATGACCTGGGCTCCCTCTCGGATACACAGGAGCTCAGCATGCGCTGATGGGTCCTTGAGCCTCTCCATTTGATTGAAATTGCGGCTAATAATCTCTCCTTTAAGGACTAAAACAGCCCCCACGGGGACCTCTCCCTGATTAAAAGCCTTTTGGGCCTCTAAAAGAGCCTCAGCCATAAACTCGAAATCACTGGGTAAAAAATTTTTTTGATTCATGAGATTAATGATAATCGTTAGGGCTTTGAAAAAGAAGGTAAAAGATTACTTGATACTACGTTGCTTGAAATATATAACACCGACTGTTAAAATGGGGGGCAACCGACAAGAAGATGCGGTTATAAAGTTCATGTCTAACTTCCTACTCTAAAATGTCTATAGGAGTATAAATAAATGTCTTTAGATAAAGGTACTAAAGAAGAAATTACTAAGAAGTTTCAGCTACACGAGAAAGATACGGGTTCAGCTGATGTTCAAATTGCCATCCTAACTGAAAGAATTACAGAGCTTACAGATCATCTGAAGCTCGCCCCAAAGGACCACGCCTCTAGGTTGGCTCTTCTCAAACTCGTTGGCCAAAGGCGCAAACTATTGGATTATCTCAATTCAACAGATACTAAGCGGTATCAGACTTTGATTACCCGCCTGAACCTGCGTAAGTAAAATCTTTATTGAACGCTAGAGACACCTCTAGCGTTCAAAAAATCCCCTTACACTCGTCAACGTTTCTTGCAACTATTCGCTTATCCTGCTAAGATTTGCCCTTATAAAAATTCAATTTGATTCGAAAAATTTAGGAGTTCAAACAGATATGGAACAAAAATCTCAACTCGAAGCGCATTCTATCACGATCTCGATCGGAGGGCGAAGTATCACTTTTGAGACCGGAAAGATTGCCCGCCAAGCCAATGCTGCTGTTATGGTGCGCTCAGGAGATACGATGCTCCTTTCTACCGCTTGTATGGGAGCTCCGCTGCCAGACGCTAACTTTCTCCCTTTAAGGGTGGATTACCAAGAAAAATTCTCTTCTGCAGGTAAAACCCTAGGGGGCTTTATCAAGCGGGAAGGAAAACCTACCGAGAAAGAGGTGTTAACTTGCCGTCTTATCGATCGTCCCATCCGCCCCATGTTTGAAGAGGGCTTTTATACGGACACTCAAGTCATCACAACAGTGTTCTCTTACGACGGAATCCATCAGACAGAGCACCTGCAGACCAAGGTCATCGCGTTGCCTGGCGTCGCGGGTCAAGGTTGATCTCGTGGCGCGCGAAGGCGGACTCGCGCTGTTCGGGTTGCTGCCCACCCCGACCCCAGGCTGATCCGCGCAGGCATTTCCGGAGAGCAAAGCGATG
>JAKQGT010000027.1 GCA_029556005.1 Chlamydiota bacterium
CCACGACCCGATCCAGTACCCCTTGTTCTTGGAGCCATTTATCAAACATTTGTTTGGAAAAACCATAGAGATTCAAGGGAGAAAGGGTATCTAACTGGGATTCATCATCGACAAAGCCCAAAGTTCCATCTCCATACGTAGCAGCAGAAGAAGCATAAATAAAACGGTGTTCATGTTCGAGAGCATATTCTGCTAAGGCGACAGAAAAGCGGTAATTGGTATGGGTGATATAGTCGCCATCCGTTTCTGTCGTATCGGAACAAGCCCCGAGATGGATGAAGGCTTCTATTTCGCTCTCACGCCCCTCCAGAAAGTCAAAGATATCGTCCCGAGAAATATAGTCTACAAAACGCTTATGTCTGAGGTTTTTCCACTTTTCGCTTTTGCGAAAATCATCAACGAGAAGGAGGTTAGCAAATCCTTTGTCATTCAGATAGCGGACAACTCCAGATCCAATAAATCCAGCTGCCCCCGTAACAACTATAAGCTGATCATCATAGAGTGGTGTCTTCATAATCTCATGATGATGTCACATCACAGACTATTTGTCACGCGGTATACCACTCTTTCGTTCGAGATAGAAAGGTTGCTTGGATACATTCAATCCCAGGAAGTTTGGGTTCACTGTTGCCAAAACAAAAAAAGGAGGTTCCACTTCCCGTCATGACCGCTGTTTCAAATCCTAAATCTAGAAGATCTTGTTTTAGTTTTGCTAAATCTGGCCGGAGTTGAAAGGCTGGAAATTCTAAATCATTGAGGTAAATGGGACCTTGTAGCATCGCCCGCGGATCTAAGGGGTTTACATTGGGACGACAGTGTTTATAAACTAAAGGAGTTGAAAGGCCTTTCCCTACGGGCTTAGCTAGCCATAAGCTCCGCTTTTCCAAGGGCTCTCTATTCTCCACAATCTCTCCTCTCCCTCTTACATAAGCGGTTCCAGAAGAGAAAAAAAAGGGAGCATCCGAAGAGAGTTCTCCTGCCCATTTTCTGAGAGTCTCTTCTGCAATCTCAAGTCCACTGATTTGATTTAGAGCCCAAAGGGTGGTAGCAATGTTCCCACTTCCCCCTCCTAGTCCCCCTTCCCGAGGGATGTTTTTCTCCGCATGAATATGAAACGTCCCTCTAAAGGAGGTCTTACGTTTGAAAAGTTGGACAGCTCGAGTAATAAAGTTAGAGGCATCACAGGGAAGCTCTGGATCCGATGTTGTCAGCCTATCTTGATGGCTTTCTTCAAAAGTTAACACATCTCCGAGGGAAATGGCCTGCATGAGACTTGCAATCTCATGAAAGCCATCTTCTCGTTTACCCAGAACACGAAAGAAAAGGTTGAGTTTCGCAGGTGAAAAGAGCTTCACTCTTTAGACCTTTCCTCAAGCTCTTCTTGCATCTCTTTTTTGCGTTCACTCTGCATAGGGAGGTCTTCTCCCCCTTCGTCTGAGGTAAGGGCTTCCGATTCTTCAGCCCCCTCTTCGATAACTTCTACACGTGTTTTAACCTCTTGAATCACTTTGTCCCCTTTAACTTTCAGTTTGAAAGTGGCTGGAACATTTTCCTTCAGCCGTAATTGAATCTCATAAAGACCCACGGTTTTGATTGACTTAGCTAAAACAACGTTTTTTCTATCGATTTCGTATCCCTCTCCAGCAAGGACTTTCACAATATCGATTGCAGCAACAGAACCATAAAGGTGCCCTTGAGAATCGGTTTTGACAGTCATGCTCAGGGTGAGGTCTTTTAACTTATCGGCTAGTACCTCTGCATCTTTTTTATCTTGAGCGGCTTGTTTAGCTCGCTCTTCTTGCAAACGCTCTTGCATGCGGATGGTACGCTTATCAGCAATCACGGCTTTCTTTTGAGGGAGAAGAAAGTTACGTACAAAACCAGGTTTTGCAATCGTTAAATCCCCTTTTCTACCCAGGTTTGTCACATCTTCAAGAAGAAGGAGCTGGGGTTTTGTCTGTTTTTTTTCTTTCATCGATTATTCCTCCCCAACAAAAGGCAACAAGGCCATATGTCTGGCTTTCTTAATCGCCTTTTTTAGTAGTTGCTGATAGTGGTGAGAAACTCCAGTAATACGGCGGGGAAGGATCTTCCCTCTTTCAGTGATGAATTTCTCGAGCGTTTCGATATCTTTATAATCGATATCCTTCATTCCAACCCGAACAAAGGGGCAGGATTTGCGTTTTTTAAAACCAAATTTAGGTCTACGTTGCATCATGATTCATCCCCTTTCTATACTTCTTGAAGTGGCTTAAATTCTATTTTTTCAAGGACCGTTTCAGCACGCATCGTCATAAAACGAATCAGGTCCTCGTTCAAGTGGTACTCTCTCCACATTTCTGTGATCAAGCTGGGAACAACAGAGAAATAGAGCAAGAAATATTGCCCTTGCTTATGTCCATCAATTTCATAAGCAAGTTTCTTGCGCCCCATTTCGTGAATTTTTTGGATCTCTCCACCACTTTCTTCAATCGTCTTAGTAATACGTTCCAAAGCTTTTTTTAAAGCTTCTTCACTCAAAGACGCATTTAGGATATACATCCCTTCATAGAGTCTTTTACTTTCCTTTTTCATTCATTTCCTTCATGTTCTTTCGATAACCACTCTTCAAGAAAGGTAACACCTTGAGTGATCATCTCGGGTAATTTTTCTTGTTCTTCTTTCGTAAACGGGCTCAGCACGTAATCTTCTAAAAATCCTACGAGCGGCTCCCCTATTCCCATCTTCAAGCGCTGGTAATCTTGGGTTCCTAAGCACTCTTCAATGCTTTTGAGCCCATTATGTCCACCTGCAGTTCCTTTGGTCCTAAAGCGATAGGAGCCGAAGGGAAGGGCGATATCATCAGAAATAATCAAGACATCCTCTAAAGAGATCTTGTAAAAGTTGATGAGTGCACGCGCAGCTTGTCCTGAGAGGTTCATGTAAGTTGTAGGGAATAAGAGGAAAAGCTTTCCCCCTTTCCAAGTGCCTTTGGCAATCTCTCCCTTAAACTCACGTTCTTTTTTGAAAGAAAAACGATGTTTTTCTGCGAAGGCATAAAGGACCCGTTGTCCGAAATTATGCCGGGTAAAGGTATACTTTTCTCCGGGATTTCCGAGACCAACAATGAGACTTTTATGATCTTCACTATCCATAACTAACGCTTAGCAATCACAACAATGATTTCTTTTTTAGGCACTAGCGAACGGACTGCTTCACCTATAGCAATATCCCCAACACGCTTCGCCTCTCCAATAGAAAGACCGCGGATATCAAGGGTAAACTCTGCAGGGATGTCCTTGGGCAAACAACGCACTTTTACATGGTGAATGACCTGTCTAACAAATCCGCCAAGCTTCACCCCAACGCATTCGGCAACCCCTTCAAAAGTGACGGGAACACGCACCTCTACTTCGGTTTTGTCTTCCAGCATTTGAAAGTCGAGATGTAAAATACGGTAGGTTGTGGGATGGTATTGAA
Organism: Chlamydiota bacterium; assembly: GCA_029556005.1. Classification (GTDB taxonomy): domain Bacteria; phylum Chlamydiota; class Chlamydiia; order Chlamydiales; family Simkaniaceae; genus JAAKFF01. The sequence goes on from JAKQGT010000027.1 coordinate 3,460, forward strand.
TATCTTTGACAATGGCACGTCTACTTTTTCCGTCTACTTCCAGTTCAAAGATGGTCGTGGGGAGATACCCTTTTTTCAGGCCTCGGATAACCGCTGCGAAATCGCTCCCTTTTATGGTCACTTTCTCACTGGGTTGTCCCGGTTTATAGACCACTGCAGGGATATCTCCTTCATATCTGAGCTTTGTCAGCTCACTTTTATTTTCTCCTGCCCGTTTGGACACATTGAGTTTCATGGACTCTCCATGGTTGTTTATTTAAAAAGTTTACGATGGGGAAATATTAGGTTGCAGGACGGAAAAGAGCACTTATTGACTCATTATTCACAATGGAGCTTAGTGCTTTTCCAAAAATCCCAGCAACCGTGCAGACGTCTATTTTTGAATGGTCTATCTCTTCAGGCAAAGGAATGGTATTTGCAACTAAGAAGCGCTCAATATTCTTATCTTGGAGAATATCTCCAATAAAGAGGCCATGGGTGACCACCGCAAAAATGCGTTTGGCACCCTCTTTTTTGCACGCTAAAGCCGCTTTCTTTAGCGTTCCTCCCGTGGAACAAATGTCGTCCACGAGAATCACATTCCTACCCTGCACACTGCCAATAAGCGCACAAGCCTCGACAGCGGTCGAGTTAATGCGCTGCTTGTCTACAATCGCAAAAGAGGCACCCATTTCAGATGCCATGACACGGGCGAGTTTTGCGCTCCCAATATCGGGAGCCGTAACAACAGGCTCACGACACCCCAGCTTCCCTATCGCCTCGATTAAAACCGGTCGTGCATAGAGATTATCCACTGGGATATTGAAAAAGCCCTGGATCTGCTCAGTATGAAGATCCATTGTTACCACTCGATGCACCCCTGCTTTCTCCAGCAGATCTGCAACAAGCTTTGCCGTTATCGGCACGCGCCCTCTGTCTTTACGATCTTGCCGTGCATACCCGTAATAGGGAATCACAGCAATGATGCGACGTGCAGAGGCCCTTTTTAGAGCATCGATAATAATCAGAAGCTCCATGAGATAGAGATTGGGAGCTTTTGCAATGCTTTGCATCACGAAAACATCCCGACCACGGACATTCTCTAGTATTTGAACGCCTATCTCACCATCAGGGAATTTATCAATTTTAGCTTTTCCTAGCTTAATCCTCAAGTTATCCGCAACTTCTTCCGCTAAACGGACGTGAGAAGTTCCTGAAAATAACATAAAGGAATCATTTGCCATGAAAAACACTCACAAAATTGGGGTGGGAGGATTCGAACCTCCGCATGGCGATACCAAAAACCGCTGCCTTACCGCTTGGCTACACCCCAGCAAATCAAAATAAAACACAACATCGTAGCGCCTTCCCCATTTCTTTTCAACAAAATACCATTTGCTTTCAGGTCCCTACTCAAAATTTTGAATCGGGGGTGACAAGAGGAAGGCGTTAGGGTATATATTCAAATATGTATATTGTTCATTTAACTTCCGAACTCGCCCCTCTAGCAAAAGTGGGAGGTCTCGGGGATGTCACTACAGGCCTATCCAAAGCCCTCACCGCAGAAGGGGAAGAGGTAGAGGTGATTCTCCCCTTTTACGACCATATCGATCGTAAAAAACTCAAAAATCTCCAGGTTGTTTTTGAAAACCTTGTCTTTCATGAAAATGTTAATACCCTTTACTCTGCAGAAGTTGAGGGAGTCAAAACCCTCCTCATCGCACCGGAAAACAATTTCTTTAAAAGAGGGAGAATCTATGGGGAAGAAGATGACACTCTCCGCTTTTTGTACTTTACCTCTGTAGCCCTTGAATACCTTCTCAAAGCAAACAAACCGATCGATGCCCTCCATTTACATGATTGGCTAACAGCTCTTGCCGCCCCCCTCTATTATGAGAAATATCAAGCTCTAGGATTAAGGGTACGCGGGATCATGACAAGCATCCACAATATGAAGTACCAGGGAGTCTGCTCAACAGAACATTTTTCACGTGTAGGACTTAATCCCGACCTATTTCTCAAAGAAGATAAACTCCAAGACCCTACCCATCCCGATAAACTCAATCTCCTAAAAGGGGGGCTTGTCTATTCCGACTCTCTTACTACGGTTTCCCCTTCATATGCCGAGGAAATAAAGGGAGAAGAAGGTTTTGGATTAGGCCCCTTAATTCAGAAAAATGGAGGAAAACTCCGGGGGATTTTAAACGGGATCGATACCCTTTACTGGAATCCTGAAACCGATCCTTTTTTGAAAAAAAATTACCCAGCAAAACTCCTTTCTCTCGATGAACTCCAGGATGACAAACGAGCCAATCGGAAAGGGTTAGATAAGATGCTACAGATGGACTATGATCCCAATCCCCTTTTTACCTGTATCACACGCCTTGCTGAGCAAAAAGGACCTCAACTGATCCGTTTTGGGCTAGAATATGTCCTCAAGAAAGGGGGGCAATTTATTCTACTGGCTTCTACCCCAGAGGAAAACTTGAAAAATGAGTTTTATGCTTTAGCAGAGGAATATCAAGACAACCCCCATGTCCATTTTCATTTTGTTTTCGATGAAGAGCTGGCTCATCTCACCTACGCAGCTGCTGATTGCATTTTAGTCCCCTCTTTATTTGAACCTTGCGGCTTAACCCAAATGATCGCCCTCCGCTACGGTACGATCCCCATTGTTCATAAAGTGGGAGGGTTAAAAGATACGATCTTTGATATTGAACATGAAGATCAACCTTTGAGCATGCGGAATGGGTACACCTTTGATTTCCCTTCGAATGATAGCTTACGCTGGTCGATTGACCGGGCCTTTGAGCATTTAAGGAATGATCCTAAAAAATGGGAACGGATGCTCAGAAATGGCTTTTCTCATGACTGGAGTTGGAAGAAATCAGCTCTGGAATATCTCGAAATCTATCGAAGTTTCTAGATAGTGTTCTCTAATTGCTTTTTTCCCAAGCTTGTTTGATATACAAACGATTTGTCCAAATATATTCCGCTCCAGAAAATAGGGTATAGATCGCGGCAGCTGTAATGATGTAAAAGCTGATATCCTGCAATTGATTGAGAGAGAGGCTTCCCCATGCATAAGGAATCATTAAAATAAGGATCGCAAAAATGGAAACCCCTTGCAAAACCGCCTTGATTTTACCACTCGTCCGCGCAGCTAACGCCACCCCTTTTAAAGCACAAAGGGTCCTAAGAGAGCTGATCATGGTATCTCGATAAATAAAAACAAAAACCAGTAGAAGAGGAAGACGGATAAATCCTTGAGTAAAGGTGAGAAGAATCGTTAGGCGCGTGATACTGTCTGCCATAGGATCTAAAATTTTTCCTAGCTCTGTGACAATATTATGTTTACGCGCTAAAAACCCATCAAAAAAGTCGGAAAGCTCCGAGAGGATTAATAAAAATAACAAAATGAAGGGTAGAGAGTGTAGTGAAATCCCCAATTGCTCGTATTTCAAATAAAAAATCAGAAAGATAGGACTAATAAAAATCCGACTGATCGTCAAAAAAAGAGGCAATTTCACAGGTATGGCTCCCCTAAATAGAGATTGTAATGTTGCTGCTTTCATCACTCACAGTTAGCTAAAGTCATTTCTGACTCCTTATACTGCTTTTGGTGCATATTAGAAAGCTTTTTTTGCTGCAGGGCTAATTGCCCACAAGCAGCAGCGATATCTTTCCCTTTGGTATAGCGCCACGTACTTCTCACCCCTCCCTCTGTGAGGATCCCCCGAAATCTTTCAATCGCCCCTTTTTCGGGACGTTTTAAGTGGATCCCCGGAACCGGGTTAAAAGGGATAAGATTCACGCAACACTGTTCATTTTTTAAAAGTTTTACCAGTTCTTGAGCATGTTCTATTTTGTCATTCACCCCAGAGAGCATCACATACTCATAGGTAATATCGCGCTTGGTCTTTCGCGCATAGTTACGGGTGACGCGCAAGACATCCTCTAAAAGAAATTTTCGAGCATAAGGAACGATCTTTTTCCGTAAGTGTTGATTAGGAGCATGCAAGGAGAGAGCGAGATTGACATTCAGCTCTTCCTCCATCAAACGCTCAATATTCGGGACCACACCAACAGTCGAAACCGTGATACGGCGCGGAGATAAATTAAAAAGCTCGGGATCAATCAGGATTTTGAGCGCTTGAACAACGGAGTCATAGTTTTCTAAAGGCTCCCCCA
>JAKQGT010000030.1 GCA_029556005.1 Chlamydiota bacterium
ATGCATTAATTCTGCAAAAATTATTTCTTAATGAGCTTGAGTAAAAAGATAATTGAATATTTAAAAATGAATTTAACACTCTTAATGACATGATCTCCTCCTATTTTTATGAAGATAAGATAACACGCTCTTCTTATTAAAAAAGATGAGAGAATTTTTTATACATTCAGTGGAGAAACAGAAACTTTCCAAAAACAACATATCCTCCTTCAGATGGAAAAACTCTCCAAAATGCGAGAGGCCTGTGACGCCAATGAATTTGGAGATGTCAAAACGCAAGCCCTTACTATTTCCCTGAAAAGTAGTTTAGATTTTCATAGAATTTTGCTAACTTGGGGAGCATGAATAGTCATGATGTCCCCCATAAAGCCAACCATGTTCTCCATCTGATTCTGATTGCCTTTCTCATGATGCTTTTAAGGGTATGGTTTCTAACCTCCATCAAGCATGATGAATATCAAGAAAAAGCCCTCAGACCGCAAAGACGCACAATCGTTGTCCCTGCTAGTCGAGGAACCATTCGTGACCGCTTTAATATCCCCTTAGCGATTAACAAAATGCAGTACAACGCTGCTGTTTGTTATGACCGCATTCGAGAAATTCCTGTAGTAAACTGGGACAAAGAGGGAAAGAAAAAAATCAAGGTGTATGAGAGGCGCGCCTATATTGAAAAGCTCTCCGAGATGCTAGGGAAGGCTCTCGATATGAATCCGGTTGTTATCGAAGACCTGATTTACAGTCAGGCTTCTATTTTCCCCAATACCCCATTTATCATTAAAGAAGATATCCCCGAACATCTCTATTACCGACTGCGCATGCAAGAAAAAGACTGGGTAGGGCTCCAAATGCAAAAGGCGAGCAAGCGGTATTACCCTCAAGATAAGGTAGGGAGTGATCTCATTGGGTATATGGGAGCCATCAATGAACGTCAGTATTTAGAAATTGCTCATGAAATCCAAGAGTTAGGCACCTTTTTAGAAAAACGGAATGAGGGACTCCCCGTTCCCCTTCCTAAAGGGTTTTTGAGCAGCCGAGAGGTAGAGCAACGTGTCGCTGAACTCTCTGAAAGAGCATATACCATTCATGCACAGGTCGGAAAATCAGGGATCGAACGGAAATTTGATGAAAATCTACGAGGCATTTATGGAAAACAACAGATTGAATTGGGAGCAAAAGGGCGCTTTATCCGTAACTTGCCTGACTCGAAAGAAGCTCTCTCAGGAGAACGTATCCTTCTTACGATCTCTTCGGAACTTCAAGCCTATGCAGAAGAATTATTAGTGCAAAATGAACGGGATCGCGACCGTCACTTTGCTCTTGCTGGGAAGGGACATGAAACCATTCGCGCACCGTGGATTAAAGGGGGTGCCATCGTTGCAACTATCCCCGCAACGGGGGAAGTGGTCGCAATGGCTTCTTATCCTCGCTTTAATCCTAATGATTTCATCCTCTCAGATAAAGATCGAAAAGAAAAAATTTCTTCTATTTATAAATGGTTAGAGAGCCCTGTCCATATTGGGAATGTATGGGATGGCATCTCCCCTCTTGAACGGGAACAACTCGAGTATGTGGAAAAACATCCCCTCACATGGGACTTATACCTTGACATGATCCTATCATTAAAAGGTGAGGTGAGAAAGGGATTGCGCCAAATACGCTCTGTGAAAGAGGCGGTCCATTTACAGTATGTGTTTTTAGCTCTTTTAAAAGTGTCGGGGTGTGACTCCACAGCAGAGCTCATGAATGCTCTTTATCCAGAAACATCTGGGCATACGCTTTCCTTTTTAAAGGGAAGAGAGACTCCAGACCTCTCCGAAAGCTTAGAGCAACCTCTAATCAAGGAGTTGCGGAAAAAACTCGATCGCGTCTTATCTCCGATTAAGTTTAACGACGATAAACTCCTTTTTCTCGATTTGTTAAGAGTCGCTGCTTCTGGAGATCTTTTTTCCTCGTCCTTAATGGACCCCTTAGATCAGATGACTCTTAGCACGTACCGGAAGCTGAATCAGGCTTTTGCTCTGATTCAAATAGAGGTAAAAGACCAGGTGCTGTCACTCTATCAGGAG
>JAKQGT010000031.1 GCA_029556005.1 Chlamydiota bacterium
TGAATGAGGGAGCTTGCATCGGGTTTCTTCTCTAGAGCTTTTTGCAAATGATCTTCGTGGGCCACTTCTGTCTCACGCAACTTGAAAGGTTTACGGATATCGCTAGGAGTTTCGATCATGGTGTCTTTTTTGACTTTAGAACGTGCTGTTTGCCACCATCTAGCCCAATCTTCATTGGGAATCACAAGCTCACAAAGCTCTTCTTTAATCTCTGCTGCAGTGGAAGGCCCTAAATCACGTAAGAGAATGTGGATCACTTCTACGGGTTTTTTTTTGGCGCGTTCTTCAAGAGCATCAGGATTTCCAAAACGTTGCGCCAAGAAGTGTTCATCGGGAATTGGAATCAGCGTTTTGAAAGCATTTTGGAAAGAAAGGTCTTTTTTTCCGGGGACATAATCGAATTCGATTGTAAGCTGTTCACGGATAAAAGAGATATCGGTGATTTCCCCAACACCCCAACCTCCCGTATGGAAGACATAGTTCCCTTTCTTCATGTGGGAGAGGAGCTCGTAGTTGCTGACAGCGCCTTGAAAATCGTGGCTATCTCTAAGTCCTGTAAGGCGAATCTTATCATTGTAATAAGGATCTTCCTGAAAGCGTGTTCTTAAGTAACTTAAAGTCAATTCAGCCAAGGAAGGGGTATTGGTGGTTTGAAGATCGAGAACGAATTTGAAAATATCATGCCCTAAATCCGTATCTTTAATTTTTTCCCACAAATCGAGGGCTTTTTCCACATGACGCCCGAACGGTATAGCAAGCTCTGAGTCTTTTACACTCTTCAAAATACGCTTTAATTCTTCTCCATCCACCTCATCACCCATGCAATACTCTTCCCATAAAGTAAGGAATGCCGGGTAATCATGATTTCTGAGGTGTTTTTGAAACTGATCTAGATAACTCATGGACATTAGATGTGAACCTATCAATTTTTCTTTGTTGTGTTGAAAAAAGTATAGAAATTTCCATAATTATCTGCAATTGAGAATACTTAAAAAACGGGAATTTTCATAAATAGTAATCAATACTCAAACAACTTTTTTTATAGCCAAAGTGGAAAGATTCCTTTAAAATTTGAGACCGTTGCAAAAATGATTTATTAGGATAGCTTCATGAATGGAATGACTTTTGCAATGGTCTCAATTTGCATTATTTAGCCGGTGGAGCTGAAGTCTTATGGATATTCGAATCAAACAGGGGCTTAATATTCCCCTAGGGGGAAAGCCTGAAGGGGAGGTGCAAGATCTTCCCCTTTCTAAAAGGGTAGCGTTAGATGTTAGTCCTTTTGAAACCCACCGTTTTACCCTTTTAAAAAACGTAAACGATTTTGTGCAGGTTGGGGAACCTCTTCTTGAAGACAAATCCTGCTCGGGGCGGTTTTTTGTTTCCCCAGCATCCGGTGTGGTTAAAGAGATTGTCCGTGGGCTCAAAAGGCGTCTTCTTTCTGTTGTCATTGAAACCGACCTCAAGCAAACTCCTGTCAAGCATGAACCCTTAAGTTTAGAAGCAAAGCTGGAAGAGATACTGGCTCGTTTTATGGAAGGAGGTTTAATGCCTCATATTCAGGTGCGTCCGTGCATGCGCATCGCGCATCCTAAACACAGGCCTGAAGCCATTTTTGTTAAAGCACTGGAGTCAGCCCCCTTTATGCCCCCTCCAGAGCTGCAAGTTGAAGGGAGAGAGGAACTCTTTGCAGCGGGTCTAAAAGTGCTTAGCCGTTTTTGTCCCGTCCATTTAGTCTATGAAAAAGGGTGCTCGTTCCCTCCTTTTATACAAGCACAGTTTGTAGAAAAACATACAGCGACAGGGCCCCATCCCATAGCAAACCCATCGATCCATATTGCTGCTTTACATCCGATTTTAAGAAATGATCAGGTGATCTGGACCCTAGATGTTTCCACTGTTCTTGCTGTTGGAAAACTGATTACACAAGGGATTTATGACACAAGTCTTGTGATTAGCCTTGCCGGAGAAGGCTTACCCCCCTCAAAAAGGGGATTTTACCGGGTTAATCGAGGGGTTTGTATCCAAAGCCTCGTCGAAGAGGTAGAAGGAGTTCGCTATATTTCTGGAGATCCCCTAACGGGAGAAAAAGTACATGCTAATGGGGTTTTAGGATTTTATCATCAAGGAGTTTGCGCTCTCCCTGAAGGGAAAGAAAAACGTGAACGCTTACATTTTCTCAAACTTTCGCGCAAAGGGTATAGTGCGACAAGAGCTTACCTATTCCGGAGGAAAAACCCCTTATTTACAACGTTGCAGCACGGAGAAGAAAGAGCTTTTGTAGATAGTAGCATTTATGATCGTGTGATGCCGCTACCTATTCATACACTCTCTCTGATCAAAGCGATTCTTGCAGAAGATTATGAAAAAGCAGAAAAGCTGGGACTACTCGAAGTGGCGCCAGAAGATTTTGCCTTGCCTGCCTTCCTGTGTCCCTCGAAAATTGAAATGCCTGAAGTGATCAAGAAAGGACAAAAAGCTTACGCATCCCAGTACTATGAGTGAATATAAGAGGGCGTTAATACGCCCTCTCAATGATAGATTAATTGACAGGAACGAAATCGACGATACTTGAACTTGTCTTTTCGAGTAGAGAGATTTCTTTCTGAATAGTTGCTTCTGTTTGCATTTGCTCAGCAATCATATTCAGATGTTGAACAAGAAGAGCGCTCATAGCATCATCTCGTGACTTTGACTCTTTTGCGCTTGCAATAGCAGCCAGTAGGATCTCTTCGAAATTGATGATCTCTGCGCCATTTGAAACTTCACTTAATTCTGTCATGTTATCCTCTTAATTTTCAAAAAATAGATATTTGTTTTTCTTTAATTGGTTTTCAAAATAATGCGCGAATAATAATTAAATCAGGCATTTATTTAAAGTGTAATATTATTTAAAATAATTTCTTTGCTTGTATTCAATAATTTCTTGCTTTTTTCTCTGTTAATTGCGAACTTAATTTACTTTTATACTCAAACAACTTCAAAAGTTGGTTTTGGACAAGCGCGAAAGCTTTCGGAATTCGTCGATCTTAAGAGACCTAATATTAGAAATATGAGGTCTCTTAAGATCGGCAAATTACGGTGCTTTGGCGCAGTCGAAAACCCAACTTTTGAAGTTGTTTGAGTATAGAATTAATTTTTTGCATAAACTTGTTTGCCAGAATTCGCTATATAATCATTTTTTTAATCATCGCCCCTCTCTTTGCAGAGGAGGATGTTTCTCTTCTATTTAGGGATCTGGCGTTAGTCCATACGATCAATCAAGAAATAAAAGATACCCTCCCCTTCCACTATAACTATACACTGATGGGAGGGTACTTTAATATGCCCTCTGCACGGATGAATCAAGCGGGAATGGTGGCATTAGGGTTTTCTTATGTCCCCCCCTATCGTAACTATGGAGGAACGATTCAAGCCTTGGAGCG
>JAKQGT010000033.1 GCA_029556005.1 Chlamydiota bacterium
CTACGCTGGTAATGCCCAGTGCAGCACCCATGGCTTGAGCCGTCAGCCCTAGAATCATATCAACATAGCGGCGAGCAAAATTTATATTTCCCCATAGGCACACCTGAAGGGCATGGTTGTAGAGGATTTCTGTCCGATCAACGTACATGTTCCCTTGGCGCATATTGCATTCCATGGGAGCAAACCAAAAGGAAGTATTTTTGTCCCCCTGATTTTTAAATAAACTGCTGACAGCAGAAGCACTTCCGGTATTTTTACAGACAATTTGTCCTAAATCGAGTTGACCATAATTGAAGTTCATATTGCGCATATGGAGGTTTTTTAGGGGAACGGAAAATCCCTTAGGATTGAGGAAAAGGGTAATCGGTTTTTCCATAGCAACAACAACCAGGTTTGCGCTCCGCTCTAAAATGCGGTTGAGCTGAGGAGTAATGGTAAAAGCTGCCTTAAAGGGCTCTTTTAAATAGATCACTCCATCTGAGACAATCCCTGCAAAAGAGGCGCGACACCCCGTTGCATCGATATCCATCGTAAGCGCTCCTTGACTCTTTTGGATATCGGCATCAAAGGTAGCGTTGAATAAATCGCCTAGAAATGCTGAAGGAGGATAGCCCCCTCTTTGATCAAAACGGGTGAGTGCATCGACAAAAACGCTTGGCAGATTTTTGATCGTAGCATGGATTTCTGTTGTCACTGCGCTTAAATCGAATGTCCCTGTCTGAGATAAAAAATTCTCCAGATTCCCTTCACCGCGTACGCTTCCTGTTTGCCCTTGTCCCTCTGGACGGATATTTCCCTCAAATTTAAAAGATAGGGGAGTATTCCCCATGCCCCCCTTTTTAATCCCAAAATCAAACTGATTAAGTTTTGTTGCTATCCCAGTGATCCCTTGTTTTAAGATCAAATCTTCTATACGCACTTGCGCATCAAACAGGCTTTTGTAGAGATTAAAATCGACTTTAGGAAAGGCTTTTCCATTTTCTTGAACAGGTATCCCTAATGAACTCACTTGAATTTTCAGCTGAGAGGTCCCTTGAATTTCAAAAAGAGGGTTATTCGGAACTTCGGGAACATTAGGTCGTCGCCACCGCTGGAAAGCATCATAGGATTTTTCTGTGAGTTTCCATTCCATTTTTAAAGGGGAACGGGGACTTCTTAATTCTAGCTGGTTTCCTACAGCAAAAGCCCCTTCTAATTTTAAGTCTCGGCTATCGACTTTAAGGTCGATGTTCTGTCCCTTCGTTTGGCGTGCCATTTGATAATTGAGAGTCAAGGAGGGGCCGATCATGTCAGGTAACTGTCCTCGCATGCCCAGAAAAGCATCCGCAATTTGTGAGGAAAAATCTTTTAGGGTGGCTTTCACACTCGTGGGGTCTTTAAGTAAATGACTCGCACTACCGGAAGAGCGAAGCTCAAGGCCTACGCTCCCTGCATGAATTCCTTTCTCGACACCCTTAGCATTCAAGAGAACCTCTTGGGATTCTTTTTTCCCATCCAGATCAAAATCGATAGTGACATCATGAAAGTCAAAAGGATATCCGCTACTCGGTGCATAGAGTGCTAACTCTTCAATCCGCCCCGCCCCTTTTACAGAAAGGGCAGAAAAAGCGGTTTTCTTAAGGGGAAGCTGACTGGGCCTGACAGCAATTTGAAAGGGTGTGGGTTTCGCAAGGAGGGGATAGGCACTTTCTTTCGCTAAAAAGGGGTTGATCTGTTCAGGTTCTAGGAGAAAATTCATTTCCAGAGGTTTTGTAAGAATAAGGGTGCTCTTTTCAATCGCTCCCTCAAGCGTGCTTTTGAACTTTCTTCCATCCAATAAGATCAAAAGGGGAGAGACTGCTATTTCCTCTTTCCACTTCAAACTGCCTGAAGTTTTGACACCTATTTCAGAACCAAGCAGAGAAAGACCCCAAGTATTCGGCAAGAAATCTAGACGACTGGTTCCATTAAATTGGACATGATCCAGGCTTGTTGCTCTTACATCTAAATCAACAAAGGGAAGGATAATCCCCCCCAGAGCAAAAAGATTTTGTAATTGAATATTTTGCCCTTGAGTCTGAAGATCAAACGTTGCCTTTGCAAAGTCCAAATGAAGACCTTTGAGTGGGATCATAAGGGTGTTGAGAGTCCCTGTGAGGGTAACAGGTCTGGCTAACTCAGGATAGAGGGTTTGAGACACCACATAGGTCAGAGAGGTAGGCTGCACCAAACGGGCAACATCTGAAAGAATAAAAAGCGTTTCGGGGATTTTCAGAAGGGGAGTTTGCAAGGAGAGCGCTAGCTCATCATCAGACCGCAT
>JAKQGT010000051.1 GCA_029556005.1 Chlamydiota bacterium
GTTGCGTATATTGCAGCTAAAGCCCTGGGACCAGAGAACGTGATGGGGGTTAGCATGCCCTCTTTTTATACCTTGAATCAAAGTAAAAAAGATGCCCAAGAACTTGCGATCCGGTTAGGGATCGAGTTTAAAGAGATCCCTATTAAAGAACCCTTTGATGCGTTTTTACATCTTTTAGAGCCCCACTTTAAAGGAAAAGAGGTAGATATCACAGAGGAAAATCTTCAAGCACGTATTCGAGGGATCATTCTCATGGCATTTTCGAATAAACATGGCTATATTGTTTTGAGTACAGGGAATAAGAGTGAAGTGGCTCTGGGTTATTCCACCCTTTACGGGGACATGTGTGGAGGGCTTGGGGTAATTGGAGATGTGACGAAAACGCGCGTTTATGATCTGTGCCGCCACATCAATAAAATCGAAAAGAAAGAGGTGATTTTAGAGTCCATTATTGTGAAACCTCCCTCTGCCGAGCTCAGGCCCGATCAAATCGATTTAGACTCTCTCCCCGAATATGGGATCGTCGATAATGTATTAGAAGGGTATGTTGAGAATTATCTTTCTATTGATGAGATTTCTGAGAGATATACCATTCCCCAAGAGCTCGTGATTGAGCTGGTCGGACGGATTCATGGAGCAGAGTATAAGAGACGGCAGGGTCCACCGATCCTGCGCGTCTCTAAAAAGTCTTTTGGAGTGGGACGTCGCTATCCCATTGTCCAAAAATGGCTTTAAACTTCGCCAGGGCCTAATAAAGCATTGAAAGCTTTATCTGCACGTTCTGCAGCCCCATCATAAATGGCCTTAGCATACTGACCCACTTGTGTCTGTAAGAAGTTTTTCATTTTTTCGTCGATGTTTGCTTTAGCTGCATGGTAGAGGCAGTTTCCAGAAATGAGACCACTCAGACCGCCAAAGAAGAAATTGTCTACACGTGTTTCTCCAACACTCCAGTTTAGGAAAGCGATCAAGAGCATCACTTTTTGGATCTTCCATCCATCTTCTGCTTTCATGCTAAAGATCTCTTTTTGTTGTAGTGTATTGAAAGAAAGCCACTGAGGAGCTCTTCCCATAGACGAGAAGAATCCCACCGTTGCGCCGGTAAGAAAAGCTAACTTGTCTTCTTTAAAATTATAAAGAATCGCAAGACCAAAAATAATTTTTGCAATCCACTCCTTACGTTCTGGAGTAAACCAATCTAGAAAAACTTTAACCTTACTGCTATCATCTTTTGTATACTCAGCAGTATAGCTATTGAATTTGCCGACAATGGCATCTTCAACATAGTTATAAGCATTGCCTAATTTTCCAATATATTCCCCTGTTAGGTTTCCTAACATTTGAGCTGTGGTAGGTGCAGCCATCTTGTGCCTCCGATCAAATAATTTGTTTAAGATGGGAAAGATCATACCACATTTTATCGATAAAAACATATCAGAAGTTTGAGTAAAATTTTTTCTTAATGAACCTATCCCACTCATCCGTTTACGAGGATTAGTGGGATAAGTTCATACACTCAAATTAAGGAAGAATTTCTTGAAGAGAGGAGGCCTCTAAATGGAGCATGAGTAAGCGGTCAAAACCTACAGCGATGCCGTAGCAATCGGGAAGTCCCTTCTCGAGGGCTTGGAGGAAGTGGGGATCTAGAGGGAAGGGCTCTTTTCCCAAAGCGGCTCGCTCCTCATTCG
>JAKQGT010000072.1 GCA_029556005.1 Chlamydiota bacterium
AAAATCACGCAGAACATGTACAGAGTGTTATGGGAAAGAGCGGGGTTAAAACTGAAGGCGATGGTTCCCGCTACAAAAGAGAGAATGGTGGGATACCAAACTACATTTTCGATCCATTGAAGCCAAACGGCCAAAAAACCGACGCGGTGTCCAAAAGCTTCGCGGATCCAAACATAAACCCCCCCCTTTCGGGCCATCCCGTTGCTAGTTCGGCTGAGACTAATGAGATAGGGATGAAAAAGAGAAGGCTGGAGAGGATGAAATAAAAAAGGGATGAAAACCCATATTCGGCTGTGATGGGCCAGTTTTTAATGCTGCAAATCGCTGCCACGTTGATCATGGCTAGCAAAAAAATATTGAGTGTACGATTCGATTGTTTCATGAGTTTAACGTTTACATTCTAAAAAAGTTCCACTATAACAAATCGTTATGATGTTGAAAATGAAAACTGCATTTTTCCTTTTATTTTTTTCCCCCCTTTTCATCTTTGGGGCGAAAGAATCCGAGATGGATAGGGAGCTCACGCAAGCTGTGGAATCCTATGTTAAGGAACATGATATCTCGGGGATAACCGTTGCCCTCATTGGGAGAGATACCCTTCAAAAATTTCAAAAAACCCTTTCCAAAGGGAATTTATCAAAAAAATCTCCTATTCCCGTAAATGACTATTCCGAGTTTCGCCTAGGGCCTATTACACAGATTTTTACAGCTGCTGTTTTAGCCTATTTCGTGAAAGAGGGGCAGGTGAGTTTAAACGATCCCGTTTCCAAATTTTTACCTAAGTCCATGGTTGTCCCAACTTATAACGGGAAACAGATGACTTTGGGGGATTTGGCTACACATACATCCGGTCTTCCAGATATTCCTTACACCCTTTCCAATCGTTCTTCATTCAGTGTGAGTCAGATGTACCGTTTTCTTTCCAAGTATGAGCTTACGCGGGAGCCGGGTACAAAATATGAATACTCTTATTTTGGCTATGCGTTCCTAGCGAACCTGCTCTCACGTATTGCCAAACGTTCCTATCCCGATTTAGCCAAGCAGGTGATTTTTTATCCTCTCAATTTGAATGACACAGAATTTACCCTTTCCTATGAGCAAAAAAAACGTTTGGTAACGGGGTACGAAGAGAATCGGAGTGTGACCCCCTTAAAGAGTGAAAAGCTTTATTCTGTTTTCATTGGCGCTGGAGGGCTCTATTCAACAGCCCATGATATGCTCACTTTTCTCTCTTTCAATTTAGGAAAAGAACAAACAAGTCTAAATGGAATTCTTCCTCTGATGCAAACCCCTTATCACACCTTCAAGAGTTTTCAAGTGGGCTTGGGGTGGAAGATTGTCCCTTATGGAGCAGCCAATCTCTTCTTTCAAGAGGGGACCCTCTTTGGTTTTGCAACCTATATAGGCATTGTTCCTGAAAAAGATATCGGTGTTGTTATCCTGGCAAACCAAGGAGAGGCTTCGATTGAAGCTTTAGGGCTCCAGCTTTTAAACCTTATGTATGCTCCATAAAACCCAGATTTATTTTAAGGAGTTCCTTCCAAGAGGTTGTGTAATGGGGGGAACGGTTAGCTAGAGAGGAAAAGTGAGGGTTTTCAGGAGTTAAAAAGAGGTAATAATATCTTTTTAGCTTCTTCAAATTTGTAAATTGTTAACTTTGAGTTTTTAATCATAATTTCAATAAATTTCTTTTTTTTAATGATCATAACAGATTAGGAGAATTCTTTGACACCTTTCGATAGAACCTATATCCTTTTTGCATGGCAGCTATTTGGACATTTTTATTTTTAATGGCACTTCCGTCGTTTTGCGTCAGGTTTGCGATTTTGCATCGCAATTTGCCTGTGCGCCCCTCGCTATTTGCCTCTTATTTTACAGGAGTCTGTCAAGATCTATTTGTTGCCTTTCAACAACTTTTTTTTCTAGTTCTTTTGCTCTATTTACTTCCTTTTGCATCCCCCTATCTTTTTGGAATTTTTGTGGCAGGGTCCTCCCTTTTAATGCTCCATATGATTTTTGATGCCTTTCTCCATCGAAAAACAGCCATTCGCATGGAGATCTCATTTTTCTCATTTATTGATGATGTCCGGTGCTTTTGGGATTCGGCAAAAGAGAAAAAAATCTGGAGGTTTATCCCAGGGACCCTTCTTTTTTTGTGCTTTCCCATTTTTACTTACTGGCACTGTTGGGCCGATCTTAAAGCAGTAACCTTACAAATCCCCTGGCTTTCTCTGGGGGTATTACTCGGAGTTGTCGGTGTATTAGGGGCCTTTTTTCTCCCCAAAAAGCTCTCCTATGCAACCGATCATATCGTTTTCCAACATGAAGTCTGGTATCTCAAAAAACTCTACCGCTTCTTCAAGCGGAAAAATGATCGTACCGATATTGGCTATCTCGTGCGCTCTTCCTTTCAAGTCGAGAATGAAAAGAAAAGTTACCCCTCCTCAGAATATCCTCTTCTCAAATACACCCATGGATTTAGTGGAGAAAAGCAGTTTGAAGTCAAATTAGAAGGAGGGGAGCGCCCTCACGTCATTTTTCTGTTTTTAGAGTCATTTCGAGCGCGTAATGTCGGGTGCTTAGGTGC
>JAKQGT010000099.1 GCA_029556005.1 Chlamydiota bacterium
GCAGCTTTCAAAGATAATCTTTCTTAGGAATTCTAAGTCGCGCTCTTGCCATTTATCGAGATCTTCGACGAGGGCATTAAAGAGATGGCGATCGGCAATGAGACCATGTTTGATGATTTCTGCAGATCCATTACGCATCTCCTGATCGGGAAGGGTGCTTAAGAGGGAAAAATCCATGAAGATAGCCTGAGGGGAGTAGATGGCGCCAATCAGGTTCTTTCCTTGTTTTAGGTTTACCCCTGTTTTACTCCCAATACTCGCATCCACCATGCCGAGGAGGGTCGTGGGGATCGTTAGATAGGGAATGCCACGGCAATAGGTTGCTGCGACAAAGCCCCCCACATCGGTGACCACACCTCCCCCCATAGCGATCAGGCAGGTGTCGCGCCCCAGCTTTTGGGCAAACATCTCATCTTCGATTTTTTCTTTTGTTTTGCGCGTTTTATGTTCTTCTCCTGAGGCCATGAGAATTAGAGAGCAATCGAGTTCATGCTTTTTTAAGAAACTCATGAGGGGCTCAGCATAGAGTTTCGCCACTTTTTCATCGGTAAGTACTACAAACTTTTTCCCTATTTCTTGGCAGGTTTCAAGGAACTGATCCTCTTCAAGAAGATCATATCCAAAGTAGATATGGGTATGGGTTTCTTTTGCTTTCGTTTTGAGTGTGATGGTGTGTTTCATTGAAGCTATGCCGAATTTAAGGATTTATTTAATTTCATCAATTTTTGTGCAGATTTTTTCTTTTCATTTTGATCACATTGTCTATGAGACAAGAGATTAAAATGAAAAGGAAAAAGATTCCAAAAAGAGGGGAATAAAAAAATATCTTCAATGCGGCATAGCGTCATAAGGGATAAGAGCCTAAATGCTTAATGAGAAATTTTTCTCTAAGGGCTTCAAAAATCTCTCTAAGATTTTTGTCTTCCATATGCCCTTTGATCTCTACAAAATATAAGGGAGTATGCCCTTCTTGTAAAAGGAGATTTTTCAAATGAAGGAGGGGCGCTTTTTTCTCTTGGCATAGGGTAGCCATCTGTTTCTCTAGGGTGATTAGGGGTTCACTAAAAATGAGAAAGGCGCTCGCGTCGTTTTCTGTTTTCATTGCAGGGGCTTTCCCAATCGCGTAAAAATAGGTGGTATTGTCAGGGTCGTCTTCGACATGCTCGCTCACGCTGGATAGAGAGTAGTGCGTTAAAGAAAAGGGGGAAACGAGGGCAAAAATCGCAGGATCTTGATGGGCCTGAAGCTGCAGGGCGGAATGGGCATTACTGGATGTTTCGATCACTTTAATAGCGGGACAGAGTTTGCGTAGGGTTCTTCTGCACTGTTTATAGGCATGGGGATGTGCATAGAGGATTTTAGCCTCCTCAGGGTTTCCTGTCCCAGCTAGGTGATAGGAGATTTTCAAAGAGGTTTTGCCTGTGATCGAAAAGTCGTACTTCATCAGATTGGTAATCGTTTCTTCCACAAAACCCGAAAGGGTATTTTCTAGAGGAACCACCGCAGCCAAGGTCTCTTTATCAGCTAACCGATAAAAGACTTCGTCAATGGTGTTACCAAACGCAATCTTCTTTTTGGGGAAGAGGCGTTTGGTTGCCTCATGAGAAAATGTTCCTTCGGGTCCTAATGTGAGTACTTGCATACCTTTTCCATCTCTCGTCTGCAGTAGGCGACATAATCACTAAATATGCCTTCTACGACATCGGGGTCGAGGTGATGGAGTTTTGCCGTTTGGCGCACTTTTTCTGTTTGAACAGCTTCTCGATTCCCATCATAGACGGGGAGGTGCCGTTCTTTCTTGAGGTGAGCCATTTTTTTAGTCATTGCCTTTCTTTTGGCGAGAAGGGCAATGATCTCTTCATTGACAAGGTCTATCTCTTCACGGAGTGTTTCGATTTCCATCACTTAGCTCCTGCTATACGTTTTTTGACTTACTTTAGCAACTCTTTCCAGCTCGATGGCGAGGTTATGGAACTCTTCAGGAGAGAGAGCCTGCCTCGCATCACAACGGGACTCTTTAGGGTTAGGGTGCACTTCGATGAGAAGTCCATCCGCTCCCACAGCGATGGCCCCTTTGGAAAGAGCGGGAATGATATCTCCACGCCCTGCCGCATGAGAGGGATCAACAATCACCGGCAAATGGGTCAGCGTTCTTAAAACAGCTACGCTGCTAAGATCGAGAGTGCTGCGGGTGGCATTTTCAAAGGTGCGGATCCCTCGTTCACAAAGAATGACTCGGTGGTTTCCATGCGCCATGATGTACTCTGCACTGAGGAGCCACTCTTCGATGGTTGCCGACATCCCCCGTTTTAAAATCACCGGCTTGCCACATTTCCCCACCTCTTTGAGGAGATCAAAATTTTGCATGTTCCGCGCCCCAATCCGCAGAATATCGACATACTCTGCAGCAATAGAGACATCACGGGGATCCATCACTTCTGTCTCGATAAGCATCCCATGCTTTTTCTGGGCGCGCTGATGCATTTTGAGTCCCTCTAAACCGAGACCTTGGAAGCTGTAAGGGGAACTGCGTGGCTTATAGGCGGATGCCCTTAAAACGTGTACCCCACTTTTTTTAAGCTCCTCAGCGATACATACAAGCTGCTCTTCGCTTTCAATGGCACAAGGGCCGGCCATTAAGACAACACTTTCTCCTCCGATACTTACATCTCCAAGACGGATAATAGTAGGTTCACTTTTGAGAGCCCAACTTGCCATTTGGAAGGGGAGTTTGGTCTCTATAAGTTTTTCTACTCCTGGCGCTATTTTCAGCTCCTGTTTGACACTTTCGGGAAGGGTTTGTTCCACCCCGATAATGGTCGTATCTTCTGCTTTTGAAATGCAGTGGTGCAAGCCCGCTTGGTCGAGAAGTAAGCGGAGCTGGCTAATATCTTGAAGGGTAACCTCCTTTTTCAGAGTAATTAACATGAAATTTTCTCCATGGTTGGTGTGATCCAATGAGCGAATCTAGGATCTTCTAAGTTAATAATTTTTTCCATGCGCCGACGTAAAAGTTGACAAATGGGACCTGGGGATTCTTGAATGAGCTGCCCATCAACAGATTCAACGAAGGTGATCTGAGCTGCGGTTCCGAGGACTAAGATCTCGTCAGCACTCCGCA
>JAKQGT010000123.1 GCA_029556005.1 Chlamydiota bacterium
GTTGTCAATAAAAAGACGTACGGCCCCATAGGTTTCTATATTTGAATTAGGATCGACATTGTCCTCTTCACGATAAGCTTTGACCGCTTCTCCACCCACATATCCTTTGCCATATTGTCCTCGCACAGCAGAGGTTTCAAAATCTTCTTTCTTAAATGGGCGAAGGGCTTCTAATACTTTCACTTTTTCGTCGTGAATCGCATCGGGACTTAAATTCACCGGGGGCTCCATGGCAATGAGAGAAAAAAGCTGCATCATGTGGTTTTGCATAATGTCTCTCATGAGTCCCGACTCCTCATAGAAGCGCCCTCGGGTTCCAATGCCAATGTCTTCAGCTACAGTAAATTGAACATGGTCGATATAACGGTGGTTCCAAAGATTTTCAAAGATAGAATTTGCAAAGCGAAAGACGAGTAAGTTTTGCGCCGTCTCTTTTCCTAAGTAATGATCGATGCGGTAAAGCTGCTCTTCGGAGAGGCTTTTCATTAAATCATTTTGCAGTTCGCGTGCAGATTGGAGGTCGTGTCCGAAAGGTTTCTCAATAATAACGCGCGACCATTTTTCTTTTTCTTCACGGTAATTATAGAGCAGTTTGTGCTGTTTCAGTTTTTCAACGATCGTTGTGAAATAGCTGGGTTGTGTGGAGAGGTAATAAATGCGGTTTCCCTTTGTTCCAAACTGGGCATCTAGATCGGATAAGAGCTTAGCAAATCGCTCATATCCTTTGTCTTCATCAAATTCCGATTGGTGATAAAAGAGTTGGTTTTGAAACGTATTCCATAGCCCCTCTTCAAGAGGTTTGACACGTGAATGGGTTCCGACCGCTTCTTTCATCTCTCTGCGAAAGACTTCGTGACTTTTTTCACGCCTTGCAAACCCACAACACACAAAATTGGTCGGGAGTTGCCCTTCACGTTTCAAATTGTAAAGAGCAGGCATGAGCTTCCGCGCTGTTAAATCTCCAGTGGCTCCAAAAATCACAACAATACAAGGATCCAAAGAGCGCGTTGTTTGCCCTGGCTCTTCGAATGGATGGATCGCTTCTTTTCCCATGGAGGTAGACCTAAATTCTTAAATAAACCCTTACCCTAAGCAAAATAAGTTTTTAAAGCCACTTTTTTTCTATTCCTCTCTTTCTCAGTATTTTAAATTATTTTATTTGTATTTTATTGATTATTAGTATGTTATTATTTTATTAAATTAATGAGATTAATTTTTTATTTTGATATAATAATTATTTAAAAAAAGAAGGGTTTGGTTATGAGTTCTTGGTATATTGTATCTAGTCTTAGAGATTTTTTTTGGCAAATGCTTCCTAGTGCTAGCAGGGGAGCTCAACCCTCTCAATCCATCGTATTTCGGAGTTTAAACCCCACCCCTCTTCCTGATGAAGGTTCTTCTCTAGAAGGAAAAGTCAATATCTTTGCTCAAAATATAGGTCAAAAAGTTTCTATTGTAGATCCTAAAATTGCTTTAGGAGTGGAACAAGTCCTTCAGGGATATGAAATAGGAGACTCTCTAGGGGGAGGAGCCTATGGGAGGGTCTATGCAGCAGATCATGCTGAGTTCGGACCTGTCGCGATCAAACTCATGAATTACGAGCACGTAAAAGAGGAGGCCTCTCTTCAAATGACTCCTGACCGGATGAGTGGGGAGGCTTTAGCCCTTTCCAACAACCACCCCAACCTCGTTCCTACCTTAGCCCTCATTGCTGTGGATTCTCAAGGGAATGTGGGGATCTATTATGGGGAAGAGGTCAAAGCTTTAAAAGAGCATGTGATTGTAGGAGTGATCTCAAGACTGATTCCTCAGGGAGAGAATTTAGAGCGACTCATTTTTAAGAATCCTGAAGCTTTTAGTCAAATGGATAGGGCTGCAAAAAAACAAATCCTTAGAGAGATTGGAGGGGCTGTTCTTTCGATTCATGATCAAAACATGCTTTATCGTGACCTTAAACCGGGAAATATTATCTTAGATCAAGAGGGAAAGGCCTATTTACTAGATTTTGGATTTCAAAAGCTTTTAGATGAGAAAGGGGTCATGACACGTTCCTTTTGTGGGAGCCCTTATCATGCGGCCCCAGAAGTGGTTACAACTGGAGTGACAACAACGCTCAGTGATAGCTTTTCTTATGGAATCTTACTCTATGAAGTTGTTTTTGGAAGGAACCCTTTTGATGCAAAAGGATTAAAAGGAGAAGGATTAAAGGGAGCGATTAAAAACTTTAATCCTAGCGACTATATCCCTCAAAACTATAACCCAAAAAATCCCGATCATGTCGCCGCTTGGGAACTTTTTCAAGGGCTTACAAATCCTTCTATGATGGAAAGAACATCGATTAGGGATGCTTTAGAAAAGAGCCGATTTTTTAATGAAGGAAAAGGGAAAGAAGCAGAGGTTAGGGAAGATGAAGCCCCCCCTCTATTTGTGGGAAATCCCGCTTTCAAAAAATTTGCCCTTTCCAAGGTTTCTTCAGATCCTTTGGTTAGATGTAGTTTAGAAGGGGCTTTAGAAGATCTCCAAGTTGGAGATTGTGTGGGCAAAGGAGCCTATGGGAGAGTCTTTAAAGCCTATCACCCTCATTATGGAACCCTAGCTCTTAAATTCATCCCTTATGAAATTGCACAAGAAAAACGATTCTTGCAAATTTCCCAAGAGCGTGTGGGTGGAGAGGCTCTAGCGGTTTTAATGCAAACACATCCCCACGTAGTAAAAAATGTGGCTGTGGTGGCTATTGATCGTGAGGGAAAAGCAGCCCTTTATGGGATTGAGGAATTAAGCTCTCTAGACGGTTTGGTCATTGTGGGGGTCTTTTCACGGTTTGTAGAAGACAGTGAGGAGTTGGGACACGCTCTTCCTCGCATGGATATGCCCAGCAAAAAGAGAGTCCTTAAGCAAGTAGGGAGTGCTTTAGCTTCTCTGCATGCTGAAAAACTGGTTCATCGGGATATTAAGCCAGACAATATTCTTCTTTCAAACGGGAATGCCTACTTAATCGACTTTGGATTTCTTAAGCGGGTTGAGGAAGCTGGTAGCCCCCGCACAAGAACCCAGTGTGGGGCCTACTATTATGTTGCCCCCGAAGTGGCAGAGGGGAGTGAAGACACGAACCCTAAAAGCGATAGCTTTTCTTTTGGCATCGTTCTCTATGAAGCGGTTTTTGGCAGAAATCCTTTTGAAGGGATGCGTGAAGATGAGGCATTAAAGGCCATTGTCCAGATGCAGTCGATAGAAGATTACTGCCCGAAGAATTTTAATCCCTCCAACCCTGATCACATTGCAGCCTGGGATCTGATCATCCAACTGACTTGTAGAAATTCAGCAGAAAGAATTTCAATAGACGAGGCTTTGAAGCATCCTTTTTTCTAGGAATAGGAGAACATTGCGTTCACACAGGCACGCGCTTTTTCTTGGATAGCAGGATCGATTTCAATTGGATTTTGTGGGTTTTTTAGACTATTACGGATGAGTTCTAAGTTATTAGACTTCATATAGCGACAGAGCATGCAGGAGCCGACTAAGTTGAGATGAGGGTGTTCTACCTGAAGACGAGAGGAGATCCCACATTCTGTTAAGAGGAGAAAGGGACGCTTTTCCTTCTCATGTTTTTTGACATAATTCACCATTTGACTTGTGGAGCCCACAATGTCCGCTCGCTGGATAACCTCTTGGGTGCATTCGGGATGGGCAAGGACAGAGAGGTCGGGATAGGTTTGTCTTAGAGTATCGATTTCCCCCGTCGTGAACTCTTCATGGACGTAGCAACTTCCCTCATATAGGACGATTTGTTTTTTATTACCGAGGGCATTTTGCACGTTTTGTCCCATGAGTTTATCGGGGAGAAAATAGATTTTATCATTAGGAATGTTCTCGACGATTGTGTAGACATTCGAGGAAGTCACGCAGACATCACAGGCAGCTTTTACGGCAGCGGTGGTATTGATGTAGCAGACAAAGGTAT
>JAKQGT010000126.1 GCA_029556005.1 Chlamydiota bacterium
AGAATATCTTAAAACTGACCGATCGGTCAATATTTTTTCTCTTTACCCTCACGTTACGTGATGTTTTATATTGGGAACATCCTTTAAAATCATAGGGATATTAGAGGAGAAAGGAATGGTTTATACAGTCACTCAATTGGCAACACTTTCTAAAGTGAGTGTGAGAACACTCCACTGGTACGATGAGCTTGGACTCTTAAAGCCTGCCTATTATGGATCCAATGGGTATCGCTATTATGCAGAAAAAGAGCTCCTTCATTTGCAGCAAATCCTTTTCTTTAGAGAATTGGGTTTTGAATTAATGCAGATTAAGAAAATCTTGGGGCGGAGCGATTTTGATCAGATCGTGGCTCTGAGCTCTCATCGTCAAGTTTTAGAGAAAAGCCTTAAAAGAACACGTGAGTTGATTCAAACCATTGACAAAACGATTAAACATTTAAAAGGAAACAGAAAAATGAAAGAACAGGAAGTATTCGGTGGCTTCGATCAAGCCAAGCAGAAAGAATACGAACAGCAGCTCATTAACCGCTTTGGCGATAAAGTCAAGGTGAGCTTTGCAGAATGTAAGCGGAACGTCAAACATTGGACCCAAAAGGATTGGGACAATACAGGTGACGCATTTAAGGTAATCGGTAAAAAGTTAGCCCAGCTCATAGAGCAAAAGGCTAAAGTTGACTCAAAAGAAGTGCAAGACGTTATCCGTATGCATTTCAAATGGCTCAAACAGTTTTGGACCCCCACAAAGGAGTCTTACCCTGCTCACGGACTATTAATCGTAGAAACAGATCTACGTAAACCTTACGAAGCCTTTCATAAGGATTTGCCAGAGTTCCTCGCTAAGGGGATCCAAATCTTTGCCGAAAACGAACTCAAATAATCAAAAAAGAGGCAGCTGGAAGCATCCAGCTGCCTTAATCGAGAAAATCAACGACACCAGTTGGAAGATTATAGTAAGCGCTATAGACTCCGATCTCTTTTTCTTGATTTCTTTGGTTAACGATAGGAGATTTCAGGATAAATGTGCGCATGCGAAGAGCATTCAGCTTTACAGAGAGCTCTAACAGGTCTTTAGGATTCATGCTTTTGGCCTTTTTCACGGAGGGCTTAATATACTTAGCAATCGTTGCTATACCCTTTGTATCCCCTTTTGCTACAGCATCAACAGCTCCACACTTCTCATGCCCCATCACAACCACAATCTCAGGATGGAGGTGTCCGACTGCATATTCAATGCTTTCAAGCTCTGTGGGACCTACAACATTTCCCGCCACACGAATCACGAAGAGATCCCCCAATCCCTCATCAAAAATCACTTCAGGAACCACTCTCGAATCCGAGCAGGTCACGATCACTGCATAGGGAAATTGCCCTTCAGCTAAGGATTCTCTCCTTTCATGAGTTCGATCTGGATGAAGGAGCGTCTCATCGACAAAACGCTTATTTCCCTCTTTAAGTCTTTGGAGAGCCTCTTCAGGGGTTTGAGCACCGTTTAATGCTCCTACGCAGAGAAATAAAAAAAACAAAACCTGTTTCATATTTTCTTCATAGCGCAATTCCTAAACTTTGACAAGCGCTATTCAACCAGAATCGCGCGGGCAGGAGCCCCATCAGAATGGGCAATTTTTAAGGGAAGGCAGTAAAGGGTATAATTCCCTTCCTCCACATTGGCTAGATTGAGTCCTTCAACAATCACAACGTCTTTCTTGAGAAGCACTTCATGAGTAGCAACAAGATCGTGAAAAGAAGCCACGGAAAGGGCATCTACTCCTACAAGGAGAATCCCTCTTTGAGCGATATACTCCGCTCCACTCTTATCAAGAGCAATATAGTTCTCATCAAATTCTGTGGCCCCTTGGGCCCAATGCTCGCTGTTCTTTGTCTTGATTAAAAGGCGTTTTGTTCCTTCGGGAATAGAGACCTTTTGGAAAGCGGCTTTTGTTAAAACACTTTCCCCGAATATTTCGATAACAACAGCTTCCCCAACAAGAATTTCTAAGGGGAGTGATGCAACACAACTCCCCCCTTTTAAAAAATGGCACGGGGCATCGACATGGGTTCCCGTATGGGCCCCCATTTTGATATAGGTGACATTGGCCATATCTCCCCCTTCTAAAGTCATCTTTCTTTCGATGTGTGTACGACGATCCCCAGGCCAAACGGGAAGGGTTTCAGAAAGGGTTAGGCTAATGTCATGTATCTTCATTTACCTACTCTTTTGGTTTTACCAAGACTAAGGTATACTCAAACAACTTCAAAAATTGGTTTTGGGCTAGCGCGAAACCAATTTTTGAAGTTGTTTGAGTATAAGTCCAAGTAGAAATGATCTCATGATTTTCTCCTCCGTTTGATCATTACCATTAATGGAGCTGAAGTGTGCAGAAGGCTTCGTCGATCTGATCGATCGAAGAGATGCAGCATTTGAGATCTTTTAAAAGCCCTGTAGAAAGATCATAAACCCAACCATGGATGGAGAGCTTTTTCTTTTGATTCCAGGCATTTTGAACAATCGTAGTATGACAGATATTCATGACCTGGTGCAAAACGTTAAGCTCAACTAGCCGTTCATATTTTTTTTGTGTGTCTTTAATGGGATCAAGGATCTCTTTTTCTCGAAAGGAGACATCCCGAATATGGCGCAGCCAATTATCCACCAACCCAAACTGCTTGTTCTCCATGGCTGCTGAAACACCTCCACATCCATAATGACCACACACAATCACATGCTCAATTCCTAAATAATCGATTCCGTATTGGAGGACAGAAAGACAATTAAAATCTGTATGGGGAAAGACATTGGCTACATTCCGATGCACAAAGACCTCTCCGGGATCCAGGCCTAAAATTTCATTCGCAGGGATCCGGCTATCGGAACATCCTATCCAGAGGTATTTCGGCGTCTGTCCACCCGTAAGTCTCTCAAAAAACTCAGAGTCTTGCTTACGCTTACCAGCTGCCCATTCACGGTTATTTTCAAAAAGATGTTTAAGTTCTCTCATAGTGACGTTGATCATACCTTTTTTCAGGTATTTTTTTTCATCATTTTTTCTTTGATCCCGTTTTTAATCATTGAATATAAGGAATATAAAAATGTTCTACACAAATATGTACCTTTCTAACAAAATGGGATTCATAGTAATTTCAAACCGGGCACCGCTTGGGAGGAGTTACTAGCAACAATGAAACCTTTTGAGTAGGTAAACTATGTCTTACATGGACGACAAAAATAAAAATAAACCTCAACAACAACAAAATAAAAATCCTTCTCCAGGATCTAACATGGCCAAAGGAGCTAATCCAAAAGCGAAAAGCTCTCCTAGAGGTCAACAACAACAGTCCAAAAAGAAATAAGACTTTTACAATTTTTCTTAAAAGGCATGCTCGGGTGAGCATGCCTTTTTTTTTATTTAAAAGTAGCGCTTGACCCTTACGTATACGTGATTGTGTATATTGGAAGTATCTTTTAAAATCAGTGGGATTTTAAAGGAGAGGAATCAATGGCTTATACTGTGAAAAAACTTAGTAATCTCTCAGGGATATCGGTACGTACGCTCCACTTTTATGAAGAGCTTGGCCTTCTCAAGCCAGCCTATTATGGATCTAATGGCTACCGCTATTATGAAGCACAAGAGCTTTTGCAGCTCCAACAAATTCTTTTCTTTAAGGAACTTGGATTGACGCTCAAGCAAATCCAAAAAATCCTTAATAGAAGCGATTTTGATCAACTGCTTGCCCTACACTCTCATCGAGAGGCCCTCAGTCATGAGAAGAAAAAAATAGACTTACTAATTAAGACCATTGATAAAACCATCCATCACCTGAAAGGGAGTCAACAAATGCAAGATAAAGAGATGTTTAAAGGCTTTTATGAATGGGCTAATAATAAGGGAGAAGAATCCTATTTTATTGGCCGCTTGTCTGATATTGAAAAATGTGAAACAAGCGCTGAAAAAATTGTTTTAAAAAGTGTGAAAAAATCTCCCCCTGAAAAGAGAGAGAAATCCTATTGGGAAAGTCTTGAAAAAAAGACCCAGCGTATCTATGGCGCCCTCGCCAAGTGTCTCGATGAAGGGCTGGCACCCGGATCCCCTGAAGTTCAAGATTTGATTGAAAAACACTATACTTTTGCAGGAGAGTTTCATGAGATCTCTCAGGAGGTTTATCGGGCCCTCGCTGAGCTCTATCGCACCCACCCTGCTTACCAAAAGCAGCTCGATTTTTTCCATCCCAAGCTCAAGGATTTCATGTCTGAAGCCATGGAAATTTTTGCTTCTCAAATCCTTTCTTAACCCAAAAAGGAGCTCTTTAAAAGGAGCTCCCAATTTTTATTTAATGAGTTTTTGAATTATCACATATCTTTTAATCCCGAAAATGCAATAGACTATAATATCCAACAAACACCAAAACTGGATATATAATGACTTTTGATACTTTAAACCTTCATCCAAAAATTCTTCAAGCCGTCGCAAAGGCGGGCTATTCGAAACCTACTAAGATCCAGTTAGACGCTATTCCTGAAATCTTAAAAGGATCCGATCTTCGCGCTTCAGCACAAACCGGAACGGGAAAAACGGCAGCATTTCTTCTGCCCGCTTTAAACCGTTTAATGAATCCACCAATAAACGCGAGTAAGGGGCCGCGTATCCTTGTCCTTGTCCCTACAAGGGAACTTGCCATGCAGATTGCAACGCAAACCGAAAAGTACAGTAAGTATCTCAGCCAAGTGAAAACGGTTTGTGTCGTTGGGGGAGTCCCCTACCCTGCACAGGTCCGCAAACTTTCCCGTCCCTATGAGGTCTTGATCGCAACGCCAGGGCGTTTGATTGACTATATTGACCGTGGAAAAATCGACTTCTCTCGTTTAGAGATGCTTGTTCTTGATGAAGCAGATCGCATGCTAGACATGGGATTTGTGGACCCGGTCAAAAAGATCGCTTCTTGTACTCCTCCATCGAGACAAACGCTCCTATTTTCTGCAACCCTTCAAGGAAGCGTAATTCAGTTATCAGAAGCGCTCTTAAAGAATCCTGTAGAAATCGTGGTTAAGGCTGAGAAGGAAAATCATGAAAATATCAAGCAAAGTCTCCACTATGCTGATAATCTGCAGCATAAAAATCGCCTTCTAGACCATATCCTCAGTCAAGAAAATGTCACGAATGCCATTGTCTTCACTTCAACAAAGCGACATGCGAATCAACTGGTTGGTGATCTTAAAGATAAGCAGTATTTAGCTGCAGCTTTGCATGGAAATATGAATCAAAGACAAAGAACACGGACAATCGCACAGCTGCGCAATGGAACGGTTAAAATCTTAGTTGCAACCGATGTCGCCGCTAGAGGGATTGATGTCCAAGCCATCTCTCACGTGATCAATTACGATCTTCCTGAAACGGCTGAGGATTATGTGCATCGGATTGGAAGAACAGGGAGAGCGGGAGCTAAAGGGATTGCCCTTTCTTTTGTTACGGGTCGTGATGCCTACAAGGTAAAAAAGATTGAAAAATTTACAGCACAGGAAATTGCCATTGAGGTGATTGCGGGCTTAGAGCCCACGGGAAAAAAACAAGATACAGAACAGAAACCGAGAAAACGCCCCCGTCCCCAACGCAAAGAGGGGGCTTATCGACGTATCCATGAGAAAAAAAAGCCTGCCAAAAAACGTAGTTCTCCCCGAAAAAGGCAAAAAAATAGGTAATACCGGAGTGTTACCTATCTTTCCAGTTCCACCACTTGAGAAGCTCGGGATCGGGATCTTTTGTTTCCGCAAAATAGACGGCGCATCGAAAGACATAAAGCATGCACCGATCGACAGGACATTTTTTGAGAAGACATAAATCTTGATAGAGCTTTTCGGGGTCTTTTCCTATAAGCTCTTCAACAGAAACGAAACCCAAGTCTAAAAAATCTTGGGCAATGCTTTTTCCCACCCCTGGAATCTGTTTAAACGCTGCGATTGTCATTCGACTGCAATAAAAATATCCACTTCTGCATCTTCAGGATTGGAGGCTTTTTCTCCGTAAACTTCAAAGTCTGCTGTATACCTTCTCTCTAAATGCGTATTCCAGATTTTTAGCCACTCTGAATAGACAATGGCCTCGCTGAGTTTTCCCTTAGCAGTAAATTTTGTAAATTTTCCTCCAGGAATCATCCGCCCCACCATCCCTTCAGGGATCTCATCTAGGGATGTGACTTTGCAACCTAGAATGACTGTATAGGGACGTGTATGATCTTTTTCATAATCGGTGTACACGCTATAGAGGGTCTGATCGACTTTATTAGGGATCTTATCCAGAAGATTTTCAGTTAAAAACCTTTCCCATAGAGGACCAATGTCGTGGATTGCTTGCCCATTTTCATTAGTGGTTCTCACGCTAATGCCGATCATTAAAAATTCTGAACGCTCCATTGTTCCTCTTTCGAATTTCGGTTTTGAAGGTGTTTAAATATAACTGAAAGAGGATTAAAAAAGGGCTAAAAAATGTTTTTTTTCGCACTTGGGATTAGGGATAAAGTCTTCAAATACCTTTTCAAAGAAAACCTCCTCTGTAGCCCCATTGAGTGTATCGAGAATTTCAAAGGTTTCTGCTAGAAGATCAACTTCGGCTGCATCGAGTCCTACAGTTAAGCGGATCGTAGCATTTTCGTCACAGAAAAGCATGGAGAAATTGGAGTGATAAAAACCGACACTCCGACGGTAAAAAATAGGATACCCTTGTTCCATCCCTCGAAGATAGAGGAGCCCTCCTGCAAGAGCAGAACCGCGAACTTTGTGGAGGGGGCCTGAAACTTTAATATCGATGAACGTGGGATCGGTTCCTGAACGAAAGGGAATGACCCGATAGGGAGAGTTTTTATCATAGAGTCTTGGGGACAGCCGCTCTAAAAGAGCACGTGTATTATCAAATATCTGCTTGCGATAAAGTTCTAATGTAGGCGCTGCATTTTTATAGGCTAAACAAAACCAGTTAAGGCTAAGAGAATCGGCTTTGAGTGCAGGGTCATTACGTAGGATCTCAAACGGGGCCCAATGGGGATCCCGGTTATGGATCATATAAAGAGGGGCCCCAGAATAGTTATCCATTCCGAAGAGATCGAATTTGAGACCACTCCGATAACAGATGATATTCAGATACCCCTTTTCGATCTCACTTTGAAAGGCTTCTAAGAGCTGGCCCACACGGGGAGAATCAATGTAGTCGAAGGTGCAATCTAAAGCCAGGATGAGGGGTTTTTTGTTCCTATTTTTAAAGGATTTTTGGAGAAACTGCATCACGTTTTCTTCGCGGTATTCCGTAGGGAGTAGATCAATTCTTTTTAAGGCAGGGTTGAATTGTGCCAGAATGAGATCGACTTGCCCCCAATCCTCTTTAGTTGCTTCTTCAACTGAAACACATGTTGAGACCCAATCCACAACTTTGAGACATTCAAAATAGGTATTTTCACCAAAAAGTACCCGAGGAGCTCTTCCTAGCATTTTCTTTGTCGCATGCAAAATCCCAGCCATACTGGTCATTCCAGAGGCATGAATGCCATAAGTAGTGAAAGCTTTCAGATGAGAAGGAATCGTTGTGAGAAGGTTTTCGTAAATAGAGGGAAAATCTTCCTGTTTAAAAAGAGCAAAGACTTCAAGTAGGGGCATCAGATCGGCATGAATGAGTTCTAAATGGGACATGATTTCAAAAAAAGAAGCTGTTTCTTCTTCCTGAACGAGTCTCTCGAGTTGTTTTTGGATTCTTTCGAGAGAAATGTGCGTAATTGCTGCATGGGTCGGCTTCCTTAGGACCTCTCTCCATTTATCTTCCGAAATGCCATCAAAAAATCCCTGCAACACTTGAAGGGTCCCTCTTACCATGAGGTTTTTTTGAGGATGTCTCGATTTCCATTTTTTTTGAAATGAGTCGAGGGAGGCAATAAAGTCCTCTTTTGAGGTTGGGATCGTTTGGAGAAGATGCGTTTTCGGCTTAAACGATTCAAAAGATAGGCGATCTAACTCGACACGGCTTGCAGAAAGCCCCGCAAAAGCCACCCTTTCTAAGAGAAGCTGATGATCTTCTTCGATTTCTTTAGCCGACTGGTGGGAAAAGGGCAAGATACGGATACCTCCCACTCCATCTTTTTCAACATACTGAATGCAAAGCATCTGGTTTATTTCTAAAAAGCGCGCTTTAAATTGCTCCTGGCATTTTTCCCACGCTTCAAGCCACTCATTCCTTCCTTCATGAGAGAAAACAGCGGTTAAGTCAACAATGACTTTTTCCTGGGGATCTATCAACGTAGGAAAATAATCATAGAGGTTTGCGGGGCGGGTTAAAACTAAAGGATAGTGCTTGGGCTGAGGTAAATGCTCCTTCCAGGCTTCTGCCCGCTTTTTATAGGTATCAGAAACGGTTGTTGAAGGGTTTCTAGCGTAGCAGTTCTGTGTCTCCGGATGTACTTGAAGAAAGACTCTAAACGCAGGACAGATCCAGTCAACAATAACGGGGAAAAACCCTGCCGATTTAGCGAGGTATCGCCTTTCTAAAAAACGCATGAGCTTTTGATCTTCTTGTGAATACGTGGGAATCTCTGAAAGGAGGCTTTGATTCAAATGCCAGGCGTCTCGTGAAAAAGAAGGGATTCCTTTAAATCCTTGCGCAAACATCTGACTCGCTGCGCGACTGCAGAGACGACTGAGAAGAAGGCATTCATTTCCAATCGTTGTGTTCCAGGGAGACAATCGAGACAGTCCCCATCCGATTTTTCCTGCTATTGCCGCTGTTTCTAAGACGGCTCCCACACCGAAGTAGAGGGCTTTTTCGGAAAGGGATTGCTTTTCTTCAGCACCACTTAAAGACGTTGTCAGGAGTAATGCCGAAAGAACTAGAACTTTCCTCATAAACCCAACCCCTATCCCAATAGGTTTATAATACACTAAAGGGAACAACAATGCATAATGCTGTCACAATCACCAACGAAAAAATGAACATCTGACGGGCCCATTGTTGATCATTTTTACACTTAAATCCTTTGATACAGAGAACTAGCCAGCAAAGACTGAGGATTGTGGTGACAAAGAGATAAGCATAACCCGTATACCCCATGAACGTGAGTAAGGCTGCGGAAATCATAAAAAGGAGGATATAATAGAGCATATGGATCTTGGTGACACGCATCCCCTTTTTCACGGGATAGAGGGGAATGGCCGCCTCCATATAATCTTTAAGACGAAAAATAGAAATCGCAAAGAAGTGGGGCATTTGCCATAGAGCAATCATGGCAAATAAAATAGAGGCCCCCCCATCTATCTGGTTAGTCACAGCACAATACCCCACCACAGGGGGAACAGCACCCGCGATACTACCAATCAGTGTTCCATGAATGGTGTGATATTTTAATAAACTATAGGCAAAGACATAAACAATAACGCCTAAAAGAGCGACCATCATGGTGATGCGATTGGTGTAGAGGGCCAAAATGAGCATTCCCAAAGCTCCCAGAATGGCGGCGAATCCAAGGGCATGATAGGGGGAAACCTCTCCCCTGGCTAATGGGCGGTTTTTCGTCCTCTCCATTTTTTTGTCGAGATCTCGATCGATATAATTATTGAACGCGCAAGCCGAGGCTATCACAAGGGAGATCCCTTCAAGAGTCGCCAGAAAAAGCCAAAAATCAAAGCTCCCTCTCGCCCCCAAAGTAAATCCCATGGCTGCAGTCAGCGCATTCCCAAAGATGATCCCTGGCTTCGCAAGAGAAACATAGGCTTTTATCCGTGCTTGCATTGAGACTTTAGATAATTCCATTGACACTTCCCAATTTTATGGTAAAAGTAAGGAAACCTTTAGGAGAATGAATCATGAAAAAACTCATCATATTTCTATTTCTTTCCGCTAGCTGCCTTTCTTTAGTAGGTTGCGATCAGACAAAAAAGGCAACAGATTCATCTAAGTGCGCCTGTGGCGAAAAATGCCCTTGTAGTGACACTTCCCAAAAGAGCTACTAATACCCATCTCCCATCGGCATGAGATTGTAATCTAGATTGTACATGATCCAGAGCGTTCCTCCCACCAAAGCTACAATCAGAAAAATGGTGTAGAGAAATACGAGTAGATTCCAACGGGGCTTCGATTCTAAACCTAAATGCATGAAAAAAATCAGCTGTAGAAAGGATTGAATCACCCCAAGCCCAACCACAGTTGCAACCAATATCCAGCTTACAAGGTGGTAATGAACGGCTATCCTGTAGGTTGCTATTGTTAAAATTAAGGAGACAATAAACCCAATAAAAAGAGGCTTATAGCTAAAGTTCCACCCATGATGCGCATCGATCATTAAATAACTCCTAGTACGTAAACAACTGAGAAGATAAAAATCCAAATGATGTTCAAGAATTGCCAAAACATCCGGAGACAGGTCAACCTTTTAATATGTAAGGGAGTGATCCCCTCCTTAAAAATAGGAATGAGGAGAACAAAAACCCATAAGAGAGCAAAGACCATGTGAAGCGCATGGGTTCCCACTAGCGTGTAATATCCTGATAAGAAAGCATTTTTGGCCCAGTCATTTCCCGTGGCTGTGAGACGAACAAATTCATTTACCTGCATTCCAAAAAAACCTAGCCCGAAGATAAAAGTAACAAAAAACCAGCTAATTGTTGCTCCCTTGAGCTTGCGGTGTGCTGACACACCTCCCAAACCGGAGGTAAAAGCAGCGCATAAGAGTAACAGGGTTTGAAGGGTTGTGAAGTCAATATTAAAAAGCTCTCTAGCTCCAGGCCCTCCAAAGGTACTATCTCGGAGAACAAGATAGGCCGAAAAGATCGTAGCGAAGAGCATAAAATCAGAAATAAGGTAGAGCCAAAAGCCAAAAGTTGTCTTAGAGTAGACATCATGATGGGTATCTGGAAAAGGCTCATGCTTGATAGCGTGTGTCATGAAGTTTGCCTCGCACTTTCAATTTTCTTAATTTCTTCAACAGTTACATGGTAATCGGTGTGTTTATCGGCTAAGCGGAAAATCATCACCACAACGATTGCTACTGCACATAACCCAAAAAGCCAAAACATATGCCAAACTGCCGCAAATCCCAGAACACAACTCAACACTCCTATATAGAAGCCCACTCCTGTATTTTTGGGCATATGGATCTCTTTATACTCAGGCGCTGGAGGGGGATTTTTTGCATGCTTCATCACCCAAAAGGCATCGCGCCCATGGACTTCAGGAAGAACTGCATAGTTGTAGAAAGGAGGCGGAGAAGCCGTCGACCACTCCAAGTTGCGCCCATCCCAAGGATCTCCTGTAGTGTCTCTATTTTCATGCCGCCTTTTGATACTCACATAGAGTTGGAGAAACTGGAAGCAAACGCCGATAAAGATAATCACAGCTCCTACTGAGGCTACAATGAAGAGAGGTTGCCACCCTGTTTCAGTTTGAAAATGACTTAAGCGTCTTGTCGCTCCCATAAATCCGAGAAGGTAGAGAGGCATAAAGGCGATAAAGAATCCAATGAGCCAACACCAAAACCCGTAGCGTCCCCATCTCTCCTCAAGCTTGAACCCAATGAACTTGGGGAACCAGTAGGAATAGGCAGCATAAAAACCAAAAACCACACCCCCAATAATCACATTGTGAAAGTGTGCAATAAGGAATAAGCTATTATGCACCTGGAAATCGATGGCAGGCATGGCAAGCATGACCCCTGTCATCCCCCCAATTGTAAAAGTAACCACAAATCCAATAAAATAGAGCATAGGCGTAGAAAACCTCACCCGTCCTCGATACATGGTAAAAATCCAGTTAAACACTTTCACCCCTGTTGGGACAGCAATGACCATCGTCATGATCCCAAAGAAGGCATTGACATTCGCTCCGGCTCCCATGGTGAAAAAGTGGTGAAGCCATACAATAAAAGAAAGAACAACAATCGCCATGATCGCCCAAACCATGGAGGTATATCCAAATAGCTTCTTACGTGAAAAGACCGGAACAACCTCTGAAAAAACACCAAACATGGGAAGGATCAAGATATAAACCTCAGGGTGTCCCCACGCCCAAATAAGGTTAATATACATCATGGGATTTCCCCCAAAGTCAGCAGTAAATAACTTCGTCTCCATCAAGCGATCTGTTGTCAGCATCGCAAGCGTTCCAGTAAGGATAGGGAATGCTGCAAGAACAAGAATCATGGCCCCAAAAGTCGCCCAAACAAAAACAGGCATTCTCATCAAGGTCATTCCAGGACAACGCATCTTTAAGATCGTCACAATAAAATTGATCGCTGAAATTAAACTCCCCGCCCCCGATATCTGAATACTCCATAGCCAGTAGTCTACTCCAACCCCAGGACTATATTTAAGCCCTGCAAGAGGGGGATAAGAGGTCCATCCTGTTCCCGCAAAGTTTCCAATCACAAGAGAGATAAAGATATACATCCCTCCCGCTGCATAAAGCCAAA
This sequence comes from Chlamydiota bacterium, assembly GCA_029556005.1. GTDB lineage: Bacteria > Chlamydiota > Chlamydiia > Chlamydiales > Simkaniaceae > JAAKFF01. The sequence continues at coordinate 12,430 of JAKQGT010000126.1, forward strand.
AACTCAAGCTATTCAGAAAGGGGAAAGCGACATCACGTGCCCCAATTTGCATGGGCATCACTAAATTAATAATTCCAAAGATCAATCCCATTCCAACAAATAAAACCATCGTTACGCCATGAGCTGTAAAAATTTGTTGAAAATGATCGGGACCAAGATATCCCATGGAATCTCCAAATGCTGTCGCCTGTTGTGCCCGCATCATGAGTGCATCAATCAATCCCTTTGCCAATTGGATCGCTGCATAAACGATGTACATAATCCCAATTTTCTTATGATCCACAGAGGTCAGCCACTCTTTCCATAGCCATGTCCACCGTTTGTAATAGGTGAGAAGCCCTATAATGACTAGAGCACCAAGGACCATAGAGACTCCAGCGGCATACTCAATCCAATCGTGTCTAAATGCGTCTAAAGTTAGTCTTCCAAACATACCTATTCCTATCTTTAATGAGATGATGGACTATATTTATCAAGAATCTGTTGAAACAAGTTAGCCTCCGTAAGGGTATAAACCGAAACAGGATCATCAGAACTGGGGGGTACTAGTTGCTCATTGTACCGGTGAAAATCGAGTCTTTGGGGAGAAGATTGTGCAGACTCAATCCACCGCATAAAATCCTCTTCTGTACTCACTCTTGTAATAAAACGCATACCCGAAAACCCCGTCCCGCTAAAGTTCGACGATCTCCCCTCATAATCTCCTGTTTTATGCGCCAATACATAGAGCTTGGAACGCATGGCAGGCATGGCATAGATTTGACCCGCAAGTTGCGGAATCCAAAAAGAATTCATGGGAGCATCAGCTGAAATCACGAAGTTAATCGGAGTCCCTTCAGGAAACTGGACAAAATTGACAGTTGCCACATCATACTCGGGATAGATAAAAAGCCACTTCCATTGAAGAGCAACTGCTTGGATTTCGATTGGTTTCTTATCATTAGTAATCGGCTGAAAAGGGTTGAGCGAGTGACTCGTTCTCCACACAAGAACGCCCAAAATAATGATAATGATGAGGGGAACACCCCACCAACAACACTCCGCAATACTGTTATGTTCCCAATCGGGAGCGTGCTTTGATCCTTTATTCTCGTCACGGTATTTCCAAGCAAAGATCCATGTAAGAATAAAGACAGGAATCACAACAATTAGCATCAAAAGAGCTGACGTGATAATCAGCTCGCGTTCCTTAGCAGCAATAAGCCCTTTGGGCTCCAAGATAGGAACATTGCGCGTGGCACCATAATAAAGCGTCAGTGCGATGAAAGCTAAAGTCAGTAAAATTCCCAGAATAACTTTGTACTTTGTCTTCATTTTTTTCTAACCCAGTAGCATGCGGTTATTTTATGTCTTTCTGATATAAATCTATGTCTTAAGAACAAAAGTCAACAAAAAAATTTAGACGATTGACTCAATAAAAACCCTCATCATATAGTTATGGTTAAAGTTATTGACGATATTAGGGTAGGGTCATTATGAAAAAACCTTTGTTCTTCATCCTTTTACTCGTATCAAGCTTCACTTTTTCTAATGAGTGGCAAGATCAAAAAGCCTCCTTTCAGGAAAAAGGATATCTTTGGATAAAAAATTTTTTTTCGAAGGAGCAAGTACTTCTTCTTCAGAATTGGACAGAAACGATCTATTCTGATGCGCAAACTCTTATCAACCTCCCCGAAAACAAACGCCCTTCAGGAGCACTGATTGTAGTTCCCGAAGCAAAAAATCGCACCCAAGTCTGCCGTACAGAAGACATGCTCTCCCTTTACCCAGAACTCTATCATTTTATTCAAGGAACGATCACCTCCTATCTCACCCACCTTTTTGGAGAACCTTACGTTCTCTTTAAAGATAAGCTTAATTTCAAATGGCCGGGTGGAGGGGCATTTACACCCCACCAAGATTTTCCAGCCTTCGAACTCTTTGGCCCTCGGGAACATATCACAGCAATGGTCTGCATCGATGCAGCAACGATTCAAAACGGGTGTTTATATATTGCGGAAGATTGGAAAAAAGACTTCGAGAATGATCCTTCAATCGATGGAAAAATGTTACAGGAAGGTTCAGTGGTTCTTCCCTATGTCATAGGAGGGAAAGATCATGGATCTATTCAGCCCCAATATGCAAAAAAAGTGACCTGGCTTCCCCTAAAAACTTCCCCTGGAGATCTCGTTATTTTTACCTCTTTTGTTCCCCACTACTCCGAGATTAATAACAGTACGAGCCCACGTCGGGCCATGTTCTTTACCCTGAATAAACTTTCAGAAGGAGAACACCGCATAGCCTATTACCATACCAAAAGAGCAGACCC
>JAKQGT010000191.1 GCA_029556005.1 Chlamydiota bacterium
TCTCTCTCCAGCAGATGGGCCCCGCAGTCATTTCCGTCCTTCCAGCTCTCAGTATATGTTCCAAGCCATTCGCGAGAATGGATTCCTCAAAGGATACATTATGGGGTGTGACCGTTTGATGCGCGAGAATAAAGAAGAGTGGGTTTACAAATCGACAACCTATCTCAATAAAACTTATAAGTGGGATCCCACTTCTTCTCCTGCAAAGAGAAGATCTTCTTCTAAGAAGGCTGGGGGATAGGCACTCTCTTTCTTCTCGAGGCGCTGCTTTTTCCCTTTTAGATAAAAGACCAAAGGAACCCCTGTAAATTTATAGGTCTCCCGGAATTGATTCACGAGATACTTTTTATAGGATTCCTCCATGAAATCAGGATTGTTCACAAAAAATACAAAGCGGGGGGGCTTTTGATCGACTTGTGCCATATAGTAGACCCGGAGCCTTTTCCCTCTGAGCATAGGAGGATGGACTTTTTGCATCGCTTTTTCGATAAACTTATTGAGCTGCCCCGTTGTAATGCGTTTGTGAAGTTCCCGATAAATTTCTTGAATAGAGGAAAAGATATCGGCAAGCTTACGCCCTGTTTGAGCCGAGCCAAAGAGTGTTGGGCAATAACTCAGAAAAGAGGCTTCTAACTCTAAGCTTTTTTTGCAATGCTCCATACGAAACCCTTTCACTAAGTCCCACTTATTGCAAAAAATCAAACACCCCTTCCCTTGCGTTTCTATCATGCGGGCGATCCGCTTCTCTTGGGTTGTCATCCCCTCTTGAGAATCGATCATTAAGAGACAAACATCGGCACGCTCAATCGCACGCTCTGTTCGAATGGCTGCAAACTTATCGACCACTTCATGCTCAGATTTTTTCCGACGGATTCCTGCTGTGTCTATGAAGGTATACATCTCCCCATCAAATTCCACAGTAACGTCAATTGCATCGCGCGTTGTCCCTGCAATGGGGCTGACTACACACCGTTCTTCATTCAAAAGGGTATTGATCAATGTCGATTTTCCCACATTGGGACGTCCGATAATGGCAACCTTGATTCCCTGGAAAGTCTCCCCTTCTTCTTTTTCCGGACAGGGGGTTAAAGCAAGCTCTAAAAGTTCTGCTACATTGTGCCCATGCGTTGCAGAAACAGGAATCACTGCCTCAATCCCTAAAGTATAAAAAGGAGCTGTATAACCCTCTTCATGAGCATTATCGACTTTGTTGACAGCTAAAACCAAGGGTTTTCCACTCTTCAAAAGAAGGTGCGCTACATTTTCATCAAGGGTTGTCAGCCCCACCCGTCCATCCACTACCATGATCAAGCTATCGGCTTCTTCCACCGCAATTTCCGCCTGACGTCTCACTTCCTCTGCAAAGGGGATCTCATGGGTCTCATCGATTCCCCCGGTATCAATGATTTCAAAGGAGCGTCCAAAGGCCTCCGCCTCCCCATAGAGTCGGTCACGTGTTACCCCTTCCATCTCATCGACAATGGCAACACGCTTCTTAATAATCCGATTAAATAGAGCCGACTTCCCCACGTTGGGGCGTCCAATGATAGCAATTTTTGTCTTCTTCATGAATAAAACAGATTTTTTGAGAAGCTAATCATAGCAGAAAGAGAAATATTACCCAAACAACTTCAAAAATGATTTTTTCAATCTAATTTTTGAAATCATTTCGGCATCACCCATTTTTCTATGGGTGTTTTTAAAAATTGTTCAATAGGGATTCCCTCTTTTCCTATCAAGAGGTGCTTTTGTGGATGAAAAGCTTTATGAAAAACCTCCATTCCAGAAAGATAATTTTTCTTATTGGCACTTTTTACTTCAATCGCAGTAATAAAATCTCCTTTACGTAAAACAAAATCGACTTCATGCTGTCCTTCCCTCCAATAATAAAGTTCAATCTGTGTTCCCTTGATCGCATTTAAAAGGTGAGCTCCTATGCTCGACTCGACTAAACGTCCCCAAAAAGCTCTATCTTCTTGAGCTTCTTGAAAAGATTTCCCACAAAGGGCACTTATGAGAGCGGTATTATAAACCTGAAGCTTGGGACTTGATCCTTTTACCCTTACTTTTTGTAAGGAAAATTTTTGAATCCCCGCTACAAAACCAACCCCAGATAATAGGTCTAAATAGTGAGCCAGTGTGGTGGTATTGCCACTATCTTGAAGTTGGCCAAGCATTTTTTGATAGGAAAGGATTTGACCGGAGTAACAACAGGTTAATTGAAAAAGACGTCTCAGTATTGCAGGTTTATTCACTTGAGTCATTAGAAGAATATCTCTCGAAATCGTGGTCTCTATCAGAGAATCATTAATATAATTGATCCATCTGGTTTGATCAGATTTATCTGCAAGTGGTGCTGCCCCTGGATAACCTCCAAAATAGATATATTGATCTAAATCCCACTCAAAGGCTTGTTCCATCTCCTCTAAACTCCAATGAGGAATAGGAATAATCTCAAAACGTCCCGCCATGCTCTCTGAAAGCCCTTTTTGCATCAGCCAAGGAGAGGAGCCAAGTAAAATCACTTTTAAGGGAATACTATTACGGGTATCCTCATCCCAGAGTTTTTTGATGAGCTCAGACCAGTGTTTAATTTTTTGTACTTCATCGATAATAAGAAGCCCCCCTTTACTTCTAGCGATTTCCCACTGGCTCTCAATCCAACTTAAGCTTTGCAATGTTGCAATATCGGCTGAAACAAAATGGGCAGGAATGCCTAATGCTTCTTCTACTTGGCGTACAAGCGTTGTTTTTCCTACTTGGCGAGAGCCCAGCAAGACTTGAATAAACCGACGAGATTCTTTTAACCTATTTAGTATTAGCTGAAATAAGGGTCTTTTATATGCTTTACTCATTCTATTGAGTAATTTTACTCAATACATTGAGTAAAATCAACTTTTATTTGTAACCAACTGATAATTAATCTTTAAAGTCGTTGTTCAGTTGTTGAAGGAGGGCTATGAGGTCCTCACGATCTAAATTTTTAATTTGATCTTGATCATCGTAACCGATGATGCTTTCGAGAAGCCCTACTTTCTTTTCAATGAGCTCATGAATATGTCCTTCAACCGTTCCTCTAGTGACCATTTTAAAGACTTGTACACCTCGGTTTTGTCCAATGCGATGGACACGATCGGTCGCTTGGTTTTCCTTAGCGGGATTCCACCAGCGATCGTAATGAATGACAACAGAGGCTGCTGTGAGATCGACTCCTGTCCCAGCCGCCTTGAGAGAGGCCACAAAGACTTCACACTCGGGATCATCGCGGAAGGTTTGGAGTTGCTCTTTTCGATCTTGAGTGGATCCTCGAATCGTCGCATACTTTATCCCTTCCTCTTTGAGATAGTTTTCAATGAGGGTCATCATATCGAGATACTGGGAGAAAACAACCAGTTTCTGTCCACTATCTCGCGTTTCATTTAAGAGCTCTACAAAGAGATCCCACTTCCCACTTTGATGATTTTTGTAGTTTTTTAGGTCTTTGGTGATCAAACAAGGGTGATTGCAAATCTGCTTGAGGGTATTAAGAAGGGCAAAGACATGTAGATAAGAGAGTTCTTTACCCGGCTTCTCTATCTCTTTCATGAGAGCATCTCGCGATTTAAGAAAAGCGTCGCGATAAAGTTTTTGTTGTTCTTCAGA
>JAKQGT010000117.1 GCA_029556005.1 Chlamydiota bacterium
ATAGCGTTTGGTCTTGATGGATCCCTGTTGGGCTATTGTCATTATAAGAAATTTGAGGCTCGAAACCGCCTCTATATGAAATAGTTGATGTAGTCATTTTTTAACCCTCCTTTTTTTAAGATATTATTAATTATAACATAAAATTTATTTTTTTAATTAATATTTTTTTGTTTTGTAAGTTTTTGAATATAAGTGTTTTAATTTTTTACTGTTTTTAACATTTTTAAATACAAATATTTATGAGTAATGAACCTATCCCATTAATCCATTTCCGGTATTTTTTGCCTTTTTTGCCGATTTTTTCATTCATTTTGAGGACATTGTCCAAGAGACAAGGCCTCAAAATGAATGAAAAAAATCTTCAAGAAAAATCTCAAAAATCCCCATGAATGGATTAATGGGATAGGTTCATCTCTATATTTCTAGAGATTGCGTTTTATTTATTCTCATTGTTAAAATACTTTGCCAAAAGGATTTATGAAATGAGGGTCGGTCCATCGCTGACGAGTTCTGGAGAGCAAGGGAGAGAGCTTGCCCAAAGATGCTTTTCTTCCTATCCAGAGGTGCTGGAAAATGCAATAATAACCCTCTGTGAAAAAGCTCCTGATGTTCCTATAAGGGCTTTTGAAAAAGTGGGTCAAATGCATGTTAAGCTATTGGTTCCCAGAGAGGTGGTACCTATTTATGGACTTTTCTGGACCTATGTGCGAAAGAGCGATTTGGCTAAGCTGCCGATTCATACTGCAGCTATGGAGACAGTAGAAACTGGGGAAGAAGAGATTATCTATGTGTCGGAACTGACCAAGCATCATATTGAGGTTGAAGCTCACACTTACAATGCATCATGGGATTCAAGAGGGAAGACGGTTCGTATTTCGGTGAGATCCTTTCAAAGGCATGAAGAAAAAGATCATATTTATTTTCAAATGGGTTCTCTCACCTTTGAACTCGGGAACGCTTCGATTGATGGGTTTTATAGAGCGCTTCCTTGGATGGGTTATACGCAAGAACAATTCATTTATCAAGTTGAAATGCAAGAAAGAAATGTCTATAAGCGTACAGGTCGAGTTCTTCGTGAGATCGGTGTTCCAGAGGCTTACAATTCATACCTCCTTACCTATCCCAAAAAACTTTATTTAGTCACTGCAGAAGTTTTTGGGCATATTAGACATACCAGTCGTTTCTATAATGAGGTCAATTGGTTGAGTCCCCTTCCCCCTCCCCCCTCAAAATGGCCCCATCCTATTTCTGAAGAAGATAGAGAGAGTCTTTCGAATCTTATCTATTGGAATGGGATGGTAAATTATGCGAGCAAAGAGAGAAAGCTCCAAGGGTGTATAGAAATAGCAGCTGCAGAAATGGAATTGAGTCAAGAGAGTGATATTTATAAAAATTGGGAGTGGTTTAAAGGCTTGTGTCGAGAGAAGGGGTTATTCTATAAATCGCTTTGGGAATTAAATGCTTTAGGAGAGGATAGGAAAACACTTTATAAACTTGCCTCTCTCATGAAGATCGCTGTATTTGATGAAAAAGAAGAAAATAGAGAAAAGGCGCTTCGGTTACTCATAGCATTGGAGAAGACGCTTACAAAAGAGGGGGATCTCTATAAAAACTGGAAAAAATTTAAGCAATTTTGCAAAAAAGCGGGAATCTTTGAGTTAGCCTTAGCGCGGTCTTCTTAGGAGATGAGCAACTCATGACGACACTATCTAGGCGATTTGACGCAAAATCGTATCAAACTCTTCTGACAGAAGCTCAAGCTCTCGAACAAAACTCTTTGTTGACTCAGGATGGGTGACATATTCTCGCATGATATACGAGAGATCTGTTTCACCCTCTTTCTCGGGCTCAAATGTTTCAACAGCTTTTTTGATCGAGATGTGTCCATGAGCTTTGACAGCGAGTGGCTGGACAAAGATATTTTGTACGATCGCACCGATTTCTTCCGCGTCTTCATCCTGAGCTTTTTGAACTTGGATTGAACTTTCATAGAGGCGGTTGACATCATCAGCGATTTTTTGGAGAAACTCACGTTTTGTCGAAAGCTCCGCATCGTGGATGAGCTCTTGTACGTTTGTGGCGAACTGTTCTAAGTCTTGTTTAAAGGTACTGTAGATCTTTTGTTTTTCCTTTCTTTCCATAATTAATCCTCACTATCCAACTTCAAGCATATGTATTGGGACATTCTTTTGCAAGTGTATACTCAAACAACTTCAAAAGGATTTGTCATAAATAGCTTAAGTCATTTACGATGGCAGCGCATTTATTTTTTGGGAGATGTTAGATGAAAAAATGGATTCCTTATTTAGCATGGATTGTATCCGCCCTTTTTTTAACAGGTGCTGAGGCATCAGAGGTGCAAGTCGATCCTGCCCTTGTAAAAGAAATGGTGAAAAGTCCTTCCGCTCTTGAACACTTGCAAAAAGGTTTGAAGAAGCTTTTAACTGTTACGACTGACTATATTCAGGAAGCGACGATTTTAGCGAATCGCTATCCTAATATTGATGAGACACTACTATTTAAAGAAGCACTAAAAACAGCGCAACCCTATTTAGATCATCCCGATATTATTCTTCGTGCTTTTCCCCTTCTTCATGCAGGGTGTTTCGATGCAAGTGGATACAAAGGAGATGTTGCTAAACTGGGTGAACTCCAAGATATGATTTTGACAACAGAGATTAAAGAGAATATCTTGTGGGATGCCTACAAAAGTGGAGAATTGTCGGTCAAAAAATTTAACTTCCACATCGATTTTATGGAAGAAGAGTGTATGGAGAAGATCAAGAGCTTCTGCGAAGAATCGGTAGACCCTTTTTTCAACCAAACACTGGCAACCATTTTACAAAACTGTGAGGACCGTTTTGAAGTTTGGGATGTCCTTTTAGGAGATTTCGGGTTCTACTATGAGTATATGTTTGATCCTCCTTGGGCTATCAATTACCTAGATCCGGGTGAAAAAGCTTTTTATCGCTTAGATAGCCAGTATTTAAAGCTCTTCCAGGAAATTTATGATGAGCACTTCTCTCCCGCAGCGATTCTCAAACTGTTGCAGAGTTGAGCGGCAACAATAGCAAAAGCTGAGGCCACATTGAGGGAGTTTTTGGATCCAAGAAGAGGGATTTGTAACACGTGATCCGCTTCCTCAAGGGCTTTCTGGGAAAGACCATATTCTTCATTTCCGATCAGGAGCGTAAAGCTTTTCGGGAAATCAAAGGCAAAAAGAGAAGGGGCATTTTCGACCGTTTCGAGGGCAATCCGTGGATGGGGAAGGGTACCAAGCTCTTTTCTTTCGCAGGGTACATGGGAGGCGACTCCCATCGCCGTTTTGATCACCTTAGGATGATCGACAAAAGGGGTATTTGGGGAGAAGTAGACAGGGCCTAAACGAAAGGCTTCCACCGTGCGCAAAATGTTGCCCACATTATATGCGGAACGGAGATTCTCTAAATAAACTCCAATAGAACCATAGGGCACCTGAGAGAGGTGATCTAAACGTTTCACTAAGAGGTTGTGTTCTTTAATCGAAACGGCGGCAGCTTCCATATGAAGGTGAAAGCGATCGGCCATTGCTTCTGAAGAAGGAGAGAGGGGAGGGAGCTCTAAGTAAGACTCCATTTGGCGGTAGGTTTCATCGATGATCCCTTGATCAAAGAGAAGGCGTAAGTGATCTCCTGCCAGTTTATGCTTTCGACGCAAAGGGAGTGAAAGAAATTTTAATTCGAAGACACCCTCTTAGTTGCGAGGTACTCGTCTAACTTGCCATCAAAAACATGGATCCCATCTTTTTCGATAGCGATGATTTTTGTTGCAAATTCGTTGATTAAGCCTCGGTCATGAGAGGCAATAACAACTGTCCCTTTAAATTCTTCGAGTCCCCATGCAAGGGCAGAAACAGATTCGAGATCGAGGTGGTTATTGGGTTCATCAAAGATCAGGGTATTATAAGGATTCAAAAGGAGAGCAGCAAAAATGAGACGGGCTGTTTCTCCACCCGAGAGTTTGGAGATTTCTTTAAAAGCATCGTCACCAGAAAATAACATCCGTCCCATGACACCACGGATTTCTTGGTCATAGGCTTTGGCTTTGTATCGCTTGAGCCATTCAAAAGCTTGGATTTTTTCTGATTTGTCAATGAAGTCTTGATGGTTTTGTGGAAAGTAACCCAACTCGACTTGGTGTCCCCGCTCCACGGTTCCTTTATCAGGCTGAAGGACTCCCGCAAGCATCCGGAGAAGGGTGGTTTTCCCCACTCCATTGTTACCAATGACAGCTACTTTGTCTCCACGGTGGATTTCAATGCTAAAATTCTTAATGACAGAAAGTGTATCAAAAGATTTACAAATCCCTTCCACTTTAAGGGAGATTTTCCCAGAGATTTTTTCAGGAGGAGTGAAACGGATATAGGGGCGTTGGATGTTGGATTTTTTGAGGTCTTGGGGTTGCAAGCGATTGATTTCACGGATGCGTGACTGCACTTGAGAAGCGCGGGTTCCCGCACCAAAACGGGCCACGAACTCTTTTAGTTGAGAGATTTTCTTCTCTTTCGATTTAGCCTCTTGTTCAGCACGCTCTCGAACGGAGGTTTTCGCTACAAGCATGTCGTCATAGTTTCCAGGATAAGTGATAATGGTGTCATAGTCGATATCGGCAATATGGGTGGTGACCGCGTTAAGGAAATGGCGGTCATGGCTCACGACAATCAGCGTTCCCGTGTAGTTGTGTAAGAAATTTTCTAGCCATCCAATCGATTCTAAGTCTAGGTGGTTTGTCGGCTCGTCTAGAAGGAGGGCTTCAGGGTCTCCAAAGAGGGCTTGGCATAGAAGAACTCGGAATTGGAGGTCCGTGGGAAGCTCGTGCATGAGTTTCTCATGAAATTCTACATCAATTCCCATTCCAGAAAGGAGCATTTCTGCATCGGATTCGGCGCTATAGCCATCTTCTTCTGCAATCACCTCTTCAATTTCTCCAAGGCGCATCCCCACTGCATCGGTCATCTCTTTCTCGTAGAGCATGTCCCGCTCCACCAAAGCTTTCCAAAGGCGTGCATTTCCAATGATGACAGCATCGATGACGCGGTTATCTTTGAATTCTTCAATATTTTGCCTTAAAAAACCGACCTTTTTGGGCAAAGTAATGCTTCCTGAAGTCGCATCTTCAACACCCATCATGATTTTCAAAAGGGTCGATTTCCCGGCTCCATTAGGACCGGTGAGTCCATAGCGGTTTCCGGGATTAAAAGCGGCGCAGACATCATCAAATAAAACCCGCGTTCCAATTTTTTTTGAGATCTTATCAAGAACAATCATGGCGTAAAATCTAAATTTTTTGGATGATCATAACATATCGGGAGCTTGCAAAACAAGAACAATGCAACTAAAAAACCATATCGACCAATTCTTGCACCATTTGGAAGTCGTTCGCAGAGCTTCTCCCCATACTCTACGCAATTATCACCTCGATTTAAAGGCTTTTCTTCACTTTTCTCAAGAAACTCCTGTAGACAAGCGTCTTATCCGCAATTACCTGGCTCATCTAAAGATGCGCGGGGTTTCTAAAAGGACGATGCTCCGCCATTTAGCAGCGCTGCGCTCCCTTTTTAAATTCCTCATGAAGGAAAAAAAGATTTCTGAAAATCCTGCTAGCGAAATTAACACCCCCAAGTTAGATAAATTGCTTCCCAAAGCACTATCTTATAGCGAGGTGGAAACCCTTTTCAACCAACCCAACACCGAAGAGCTCCTGGGTTTTCGAGATCGGTGTATTTTAGAGCTTTTTTATAGCTCAGGGTTGCGTATTAGTGAGCTTGCAGGGCTAAACCGCAAAGATTTTGATTTTCCATCTCGTAGCTTTCGGGTTCGAGGAAAAGGGAAGAAAGAGCGTATTGTTCCGATCACGAAGAATAGTGCAAAATGGATTCAAGACTATCTTAAACATCCCCAGCGGCATGAAGAGGGGAAACCTTATAGGCAAAAAGATCCAGATGCCATCTTTCTTAATAAGTGGGGGAGTCGCCTCTCCACACGTTCGATAGACCGCCTTTTTAAAAGATATTTGCAAAAAAGTGGGATGGCAGCACGGATTACCCCTCATACGATCCGTCACACCATTGCGACCCATTGGTTAGAAAAAGGGATGGATCTAAAAACGATTCAGGTTTTACTGGGGCATAGTTCTCTTTCGACCACGACGATTTACACGCGTGTCTCTACAAAACTGAAGCATGAGGTCTATTTAAAAGCGCATCCGCGTGCAAAAAAAAGCGTCAATGTGATTCACACTGACGCTCAAAAAATCTCGGAAAAAGAGTAAGCCGGATTCTGTCACCTGCATCTTGCAGGCTGCAATCATTCATCTAGGAGTTTTATTGCTAAAACTCTCAAGCGACCTTGAAAAAGCTCCCTTGCGAAAAACAGTTCGAGCTTTTTTTCTTGCTTCAGGTGGGGTTTGTATCTCCCTAGCATTTCTGCATGTGGGGCTAAGCCACTAGCTCAGCTTTTTCATCCTGTCTAACGATGACTCGTTAGCGGTCTATTTTCTGTTACACTTTCCGTAGCCTTACGGCCCCCAGCATTTCGCTGGCACCTTTTTCTCTGAAGTCCAGACTTTCCTCTCCTGCAAAAACAGAGTTTTATGCAGCAGCGATTGCATCTTTTTCCAAAGAAGATCATGTTTTCACGGTGCGACGACGACGACGTCTTGTCGCAACAGTAGTTCCTTCAACAGCTTCGCTTTCTTGCCAGAAATGGATGCGGGAGCAGTGTTCACAAAAAGTCACAGCTTCCCCTTTTCGAACTAAGTTTTCATGTTGGAGAGTGAGAGCGATATGGCATCCGCTACACGTCCGGTTTTCGATAGGAACGATCACGCGGTCTTTTTTATTGCGAAGGAGTCTTTCATAAACTTTTAAGATGGTAGGATCGGCTTCACGGATGAGAGCATCTCTCTCATTTTTAAGCTGCTGTCCTTCATCATTGATTTTGTTGATACTCGATAAGATCTCTTTTTCAAGTTCTAAGCTATTGGTTTCTGAAGAAGAGAGGCTCTCTTTGATTTTCTCGAGAATTTCCTCTTCTGCATTCTTTTTATCTAGAATGTTAGAGGTTTGTGATTCAAGGGCCGCTTTTTCTCTCTCAACTGTTGTCATTTCTTGGGTCAGAGCGTTAAACTCCTCCACTTTTTTGACACTGCTTTGCTGCGATTCGAGTTTCTTATATTTTTCGGTAAGCCCTTGGAGCTTTGCTTCTAAAGAGGTGATTTGTTTATCAAGGTCTTTAATTTCTTCTTCCTTAAGAGAGAGTTGCTCACGCAATTCTACTCGCAGGGATTCGATCTGTTTGAGCTCACTTTGGCGCTGTTTCTTCACACGCATGAGCCTAATCATTTTTATATCAAGTTCTTGAATGTCAAGTAGAAGTTTTAGTCCTTCGTGCATTTAGATCTCTCATTGGTTCTTTATCAACTAACAGATTAATGGTTTCTCTCTAATTCCTCAAGTTAAAATTCTTCTGAGATTTCGACCTATTATGAACACCTAGGTTGCTACCTATTCTCAATCCTATTTTGGAATAAAAACTCCAAGAAGGTCTTTTTATTTGCCAAATTAGCAGTAACTCTAGATAGCAACTTGAGTTATGAACCTGTCCCGAATTAAAGATATTTTTTTACACAAAAACTTCAATCAAAACTCGACTTTGTTGAAAAAATCTTTTTTCATATGAACCTATCCGCAAAGTAGAATAAGTTTAATTTTTGGAAATTTTTTAGACAATTTTTGATGTTTTTATTTGAGCATATTGTCCAGGAGACAAGGGCGAAAAAAGAACATCAAAAAAGTCAAAAAAGAACAAAAAGAAAGCGTATTTGACTTTGCGGATAGGTTCATAGATCTGTTTTTCCTCATCGTTGTTTCTTCTAAATCTAAGACTTAATAATGTCGACATCAAGATGATCTGTTTTGATAGTTAACATAAGAAGTCCACAAAAGGCTCCAAGGATATTAATTAAAAGGAGGCAATAGACTCCTTTTTGAATTCCTACTGCGAGATTTGGACTTAAGCGGACTATAGTAACGATGAAAGCCAGTCCTAGTGTTCCTCCAATTTCTTGAAAAGTGATAAATGTTCCGGAGGCAATCCCTGCTTTGTAAGTTGGAACTACAGAAATTGCTGTGGTGATTGCAGGCCCCGTAATGAGTGCATTCCCGATTCCAAGTAGAAGGGTTGACACCAGAATAAACGATAAAGAGGTGAAGGCTCCAAAAAAAGCTTGGGTGATAGAAGAGAAAATCAAAAACAGAAATCCAAAAAAGATAAATCTCCAAGCGTAATGAGGTCGATACACTTTCCCAATGATGGGGGAGAGAATAATCACAGGAGTAGTCATTCCAAGCATTAGAAATCCTGCTAGAAAAGAGTTCAAAAGGCGGATATTTTCGAGGTAGAGTGGAAGAAGAAAAAAAGTAGACCAGATGCAAAAGCACAAGCAGCAACTAGCAACGGAAGCGTAAATAAACTGTTTGTTTTTGATAAACTCAAGAAGGAGAATGGGAGACGAAAACGTGTGACTGTTTTTCCAGAGAGCCGAAAATGTTAGAAGGGAAATTAGAAGAAGAATAGCATTAGTAACGAGAGGCAAACGACTATATTCTGTAGCCAAAAAGGTAAAAGAAGAAAGACAAACCCCAATGAGAATTATTCCTTGAATGTCGAGATGCGGAGGGTCTACTGAATTTCTTGTTTCCTGAGTGTAAAGAAAAATAAAAATAAGGCTCAGAATGAAAAGAGGAATTGTTGACCAAAACACCCAGCGCCACCCAAATGTTTGAGACAGGGCCCCCGCAAGTAGAGGACCTGATGCCATGGAACAAGAAGTCACAAGAGTCCAAACACCAATAGCGCGGCTCTTATTAAATTTTGGAAATTCTGAAACAATCATGGCCTGTGAGACAGGAAGAAGAATTGCATTTCCTATCCCTGCTAAAATCATGCTGCAAATTAGCCCTAATCCTCCTTGGCTCATTCCTCCAATGCTCATTCCTATTCCAGAGACACAAAGGCCAATTAAAAAGATTTTCCTTCTTCCGTAAATATCTGCGAGACGACCACTCGTAACGAGAAGAGCACAATTCACAATCCCAAAGGAGAGCATCATCCATTGCATCTGATGAAGAGGAACATTCAGTGATTTTTGAATTGTGGGAATAGTAGCATTTATCATGGTGAACACGAGTCCCATGACAATGCATCCCAAGCTGATTCCAATAATACTGAATAAGCGTGGTATATTCATCCGATCATTTTTAAATAAGAAATTTATTTTTCTTTCAAAATAATTTAAAAATCTCGACCAAGATTTAGCAGAGCAGAAGTTATGACTATTCTTATCTTGTTTCATAAGTCTAACTATTGCTGTTTTATACTCAAAACAACTTCAAAAGTTGGATTTTCGGCTGTGCCAAAGCACCCGCCAATTCAATTCTGAAGTGCGACAATAACGTTCTTTTTACTGAACTCGTTAAAAACCTCTAATAGTGTCCAAAAGTTTAGCACTTTCCAGGGTCCATTGTTAAGCAAAAACTCAATTTTCTCTATGTCTTCGTCTGTTACATCATTAAAACTTTGTTTTTTTAGGAAGATACTGACGCACCAACCCATTCGTATGTTCATTAAACCCCCTTTCTCAAGAATGATAAGGTTTAGCAAAATAAAAACTTGTTTCAAGGCAACGTTTTGCTTCCTGATGACATGCAAACTCTTTTCCGTTATCAGCTGTTACCATTAAGATAAAGTCTTGGACGGGCTCCAGTTTTTTAACTAGTGCATCCTTTACTTTCTCCAGAGCCTATAATCGTATCAAGCTCCTCGCTTTGCGAGGACGTCATGACTCTGGATAGGTTCATATGAGTTAATAAGTTTATGTTAACGCGAATTGTGGATTAGATCTCTATAGAAACACCCATCTTTTTGGAATCTTTGTAAGAAAAACTGCTTGAAGCTAGCACTTTGGCTATCTCCTTCGCAGGTTTTTCTAAAAATTTCCTCAAAAATTTGAACGTTTCCATAGAGATCTAATCCGCAATTCGCGTTATGTTAAAATCTCGTTGGCGAGATAGCCCTAGATATGTCATACTCAAAAAGTTTAAGGAGATATTGGGTATGTCATATTTGAATCACTATATGGAAAAACGCTCCCCTGAAGAGAGGGATTCTGCAGCAATAGCTTATCTTGCAGCTCTCGATCATCTCAATCAAAAGAATCCTGAAATTGTTCAGGCGATTGTGAAAGAGCTAAAAGATCAGCGCCGGTTTCTCAAGTTGATTGCTTCAGAGAATTATTGCTCTTTTGCTACCCAATTGGCGATGGGGAATCTATTGACCGATAAATATAGTGAAGGGTATCCGTTTCATCGCTTTTATGCAGGGTGTGAGAATGTCGATACTATCGAAGACCTAGCCGTGAAAGAAGTGAAAAAACTTTTTAACTGTGATCATGCCTATGTTCAGCCTCATTCGGGAGCAGATGCAAATTTAGTCGCTTTTTGGTCGATTCTTGTCCAAAGGATTCAAAACAAAGAAGTAGAAGCCCTTGGGCGTAAAAGCATTGACGAACTTTCTCGTGAGGAATATGAAAAAATTCGCCAGCTCATGCTCAAGCAAAAGATGATGGGGCTCGCTCTCGATGCGGGGGGGCACTTAACCCATGGCTATCGTCACAATGTTTCTGCAAAAATGATGCAAGCGGTCTCTTATGGAGTAGACCCCAAGACAGAATTGATCGACTATCAAGTGATGCAGCGCCAAGTCAAACAGGAAAAGCCCACCATTTTGGTTGGGGGGTATTCTGCCTATCCTCGCCTAGTGAATTTTGCTAAAATGCGGGAGATTGCGGATAGCGTTGGCGCCGTCCTTTTAGTGGATATGGCCCATTTTTCGGGACTTGTTGCAGGGAAAGCGCTCACAGGAGAATATAATCCCATTCCTTATGCTCATATCGTGACTTCTACCACCCACAAAACCCTGAGAGGTCCTCGGGGAGGACTGATTTTATGTACAGATGAGTTTAAAGAAGTCATTGATAAGGGGTGTCCGTTAGTTTTAGGGGGTCCCTTGCCGCATGTAATGGCTGCAAAAGCTGTAGCTTTTCGAGAAGCGAACACGCCCGCATTTACCACCTATGCCAAGCAGATCATTCTCAATGCAAAGGCCCTTGCTGAGCGGTTGCTATCCAAAGGGGTGAAACTCTTTACCGGAGGAACAGACAATCACTTGGTGGTACTCGATGTGATGTCTAGCTTTAGCTTGACAGGACGTCAAGCAGAGATTGCCCTTAGAGAAGCCTTCATGACTGTGAATCGTAACACGATCCCTAATGATGTGAATGGAGCATGGTATACTTCTGGGGTACGCATTGGAACTCCTGCCCTTACTTCTCGTGGTCTCAAAGAAGGAGAGATGCGACAGATTGCTGATTTAATGGTAGATCTGTTAAAAGCAACGAAAGCAAAGACTGTGGAACGCACAGGAGAGCTGAGCCGAGCAAAAGTCGATATCGATGCAAATATTTTGGAGAAGGTAAAAGGAGAAGTGCAAACGATTCTTTCCCATTTTACCCTCTATCCGGAGCTGTTGGATCTCGATCACGCTCCCGCTTTAACGCCTTAAACCAACCGCAAGGAGAATGAACTGTGACAACGAAAATGGAACCTATCCGTTTAGATGAGGATGAAGAAAAAGCAGGAAAAAACAAGCCTTTTGACGCCAAAGTCGAAGAGCTTCTCCTAAAAAAACGCCGCATCTTTTTTTCCTCTCCTGTCACGGATGAAACAGCAAAAGATGCCATCCGCAAGTTGTGGTACCTAGAGTACACAGATCCGGGAAAACCCATATTATTTGTGATTAACTCTCCAGGGGGATCTGTAGATTCAGGTTTCGCGATTTGGGATCAAATTCACATGATTTCCTCTCCTGTGACAACCCTAGTGACAGGACTTGCCGCTTCGATGGGATCGGTTCTCAGCTTAGCTGCAGCGCCAAAAAAGCGCTTTGCAACGCCAAACGCGCGGATCATGATGCACCAACCTCTTATCCATGGAGTGATTCAGGGTCAAGCAACCGATTTAGAAATTCAGGCAAAAGAAATCATCAAAACGCGCAACGCACTCATTGAGCTCTATGCAAAAGCTACAGGAAAGGAGCGCGCTCTGATTGAAAAAACGATCGATCGGGACACATGGATGAGCGTGGATGAAGCCAAGGATTTCGGGCTGTTGGATGGGGTGGTTTCCTCATTTCAAGAGCTTGGTTTTGATTGATGTTTTTCACATTTTCGAAATATGAAGGAACGGGAATGACTTTATTTTGGTTGATGACCAAAAAGGAACATTTCCCCTTCATGCTGTTGACATTCCGAAGCTGTGCCATCGTCAATATGGAATCGGAGCAGATGGGCTTATCTTAGTGCAGCCCTCCACTTCCGCAGATTTTTTGATGCGTATTTTCAATCCGAATGGACAAGAGGCTGAGATGTGTGGCAATGGACTCAGGTGTCTTGTCGATTTTCTCCATAGATCAGGGATCAAGAAAAATCCTATAGAGATAGAAACCCTTAAAAAAACGTATTCTTGCCTATGGAGTCCTGAAGGGGTTCGTGTAGGGATGGGGATTCCAGAAATCGAGAAGAAAGCAAAGGATGTGTTTCTTGTTCAGGTGGGTGTCCCCCATCTGGTTCTTTTTGTAGAAGATCTCACGATTTTTGATAGAGAGGCTAAGAAGCGTTTTTCTGATACAGGTGTAAATATCAATTATGCTAAGCTTGAAGGCGATGGCTTGCTTTCCATGCGGACTTTTGAGCGTGGAGTTGAAGCTGAGACGCTATCTTGTGGCACGGGTGCAACGGCTGTTTGCTTTTCTGCTATCCGCCACTTTGGCCTTAAAGGACCTTTAGACGTGAAGTTCCAATCAGGGGAGAGGCTTCAATTTGATTTATTAATGGCAGATGAAATATTAAAAGAAATTCATATGATTGGAAAAGTACGTCATGTTTTTGATGGGAAGATAGAGATATGAAAATAGGTATTCCTAAAGAAGTAAAGAATCACGAATATCGGGTGGGTGCAACACCGGCAATGGTGCAGGCACTGGTAAAACTGGGGCATGAAGTCTTTCTCCAGAAAGGTGCGGGTGAAAAAATTGGACTTTTTGATGAGGATTATCAGGGAGCTGGGGCGACCATTGTTCCCCAGGCTAAGGCAGTTTATGAATCAGACATGATCATTAAGGTGAAGGAGCCTCAGTCTGAAGAATATCCCCTTTTGAAAGAAAACCAAATCCTTTTCTGCTATCTTCACTTAGCCCCTGATCCCATGCAAACGGCAGCTTTATTAAAACAAAAGGTGGTGGGGATTGCTTTTGAAACGGTTGTCGATCATAAGGGCCGCTTGCCTCTTTTAATGCCTATGAGCGAAGTTGCAGGGAGGATTGCGATCCATGCAGGAGCGAATGCACTCCATATGG
>JAKQGT010000320.1 GCA_029556005.1 Chlamydiota bacterium
TCGAGCCAATTTCACAGGAATTGATGTTGATGGCGTTTAGCTGATTGGACCAATGTTGAACCTTTGACATTACTCCTGCTGTTAAAGGTGAAGTCGTTTCCAAAGCGAGTAGAAACGCGTGGGTCCCTGCATTTTTTGCGATATTGAGGAGAGCTTTTTTCATTTCATCTTTGGAAACAATGTTGAGAGCTCCCATCGTGTAATCAATCCCTCCACACCCCACATTTAACTTAGGAAGAGAGACATGAACGGGATTGATATCAGAAACTTGGGTACGAACAAATCCAGATCCTCCTAGAAAGTTCACCCCAATGACATCGTCATAAAATATGTCTCCTTCACTCATATTTGCGGGGATGTTGGTCTGGTCAAAAAACTCTTGGATCTTTCCTGAAAGCATTTTCTTTTCTTTTGCGCTTATAGGAAAAACTAAACTGAAACAGAAAAAGGCTAGAGCCGCTAAATATTTTCTCATTCTTTTTCCTCCAAGGAAAAGCGCTGGGCTTGTTTGTAGATGTTGTCGATAAGATCTACAACAGAGAGAACTCCAACCCCTACATGAAACCCTTCTTTGGTCTCTGGATTAACAATCAAGAAGGCAGGGGCATTTTTAACTCCATACTTTTGGGAGATCCCTCTGTCTTGTTCAAAATCTGGGAAATCTTGAAGCGCAAGGCCATTCATGGAGACTATTCGAATTTCCCAATCTGTAACTAAGGAAAATTGTTTAGCAATCTTCCCTGCTTGTTCACTGTAAGGATCTTCCCCATTCGCAAAAAGAAGGAGAAAGTATTTTTCTCCAAGAAGTTCCAAAGCTGACTTTTTGCTTGCTTCCTCTAGCTTTTTTCGGACTTCAATCCCTGAGGCTGTTGTAGGATTGGCAAAAGCATCTCCAAGTTCTGGAAAGTCAAGTAAAAGATACTGCCACTCTTTAGCAAAATTCTCTGATAGAAAGAGAATTCTATTTTGCTCTTCGATATAGCGGATCACATTTTCTTTTGAGGGGGAAAGAATCGCTAAGCAACGCAGTTTATACAATTCTTCTCTTTGCTGTGCTATGATCTCAGCTGCTTCCTCAGGAGTTTTAGGTTTTTCTTTTTGAGATTTTTCCATTTCCTTGGGATCCTCAAAAAAATAGAACCCTTGGTTGCCGCTTTCCTCATAGAAGCCCGCTATGAGGGTTCCAAAAGTGCAGATAAGTCCAAGGAATAATAAGAGCCTTCTTGTCATAAACTCCCCCCTAATTGTTTAAGCTTTTCTTTAGAAAGCTCTGTTTTCTCTTCTGTTTTTGCCTTGGCTTGGTCTTCAGAAAGAGAGCTTGAAAAACCCTCTGCTATTGACTTAAGTTTGGCTGCTAGCTTTTGAGAGTCGATCTTCTCTTGGATCTCTTCTATAAAATCCGTAAAGTCCACCTGCTCAAAGTCAAGCGATTGAAGCTGAGTAAGGGTCAACCCTTGGCAATTGGGTTCTTCTGGCTTGCCCCAGCTAATCCCTAGTTGTTTGTGTCCTTCTTCTTGGATAATACGAGCAAGCTTTGTAGGGAAGCAGCAATAGACGTGCTCTGTCATGAGGAGTTTTTTAATGTGGCCAATCCGGTGGCATTTCCCCTCTTGTACCTTTTCAAAAAGGTCTCTTTCTTCTTTATTGCATTTGCCTAAGTCAAGACCGAT
>JAKQGT010000273.1 GCA_029556005.1 Chlamydiota bacterium
TATCGATGCCCGATAAGTGGGAATATCCCTGGTTTGCAGCCTGGGATTTAGCTTTTCACTGCATCTCTTATGCACTGGTGGATATGGACTTTGCCAAAGACCAGCTCTGGTACCTCCTCTTTGATCAGTTTCAACATCCGAATGGGCAAGTACCCGCTTATGAATGGGAATTCTCAGATCTTAACCCTCCTGTACAAGGGTGGGCAGCACTCCGTCTCTTTCAGATGGAAGAGAAAAAGACGGGGAAGCGTGATATTAAGTTTCTTAAAAAGTGTTACCATAAACTCCTCTTAAATTTTGTGTGGTGGGTTAACAAAGTTGATGCTAAAGGGAACAATGTTTTTGAGGGGGGATTTTTGGGACTTGATAACATTACAGTCATTGATCGGAGCCAGAAAATTCCTGGAGGGGGACAACTGGAACAATCGGATGGAACAGGATGGATGGGTTTTTTCTGCATTTGCCTGATGCGGATCTCTCTCGAGCTGGCTAAAGAAGATCCCGTTTATGAAGGGATGGCGATTAAGTTCTATGAGCACTTTATTTATATTGCCAATGCTTTAGTGAATGCAGATAACCGTGAAGTCCAAAACTGGGATGAAGAAGATGGCTTTTTCTATGATGTTCTCTGCGCTAATGATAATCACATGCGGATTAAAGTGCGCTCTCTAGTAGGGCTTATTCCTCTCTATGGTGTCGATTGTATCACGGAAGAAGATCTCCAGACCTATAAAAATTTTGCTGTCAGTTTTAAATGGTTTAATCATAACCGTAAAGATATCTGTCATCATTGTGTTACACCCATTCAAGAAGGAGAGAAGACAAAATACCTCCTCACCTTAATGGAAGTTTCTAAGATCAAACGCATTTTATCGCGCGCCTGGGATCCTAACGAATTTCGCTCAGATTTTGGATTGCGTAGCCTTTCCAAACAGTATGAAAAAACCCCTTATGAACTTCTAGGTTTTAGCATTAACTACCAACCGGGAGAATCTACAGCACTCCTTAAAGGGGGGAATTCGAATTGGAGGGGACCGATTTGGTTTCCAACAACGTTTCTCTTTATTGAAGCCTTGCGCAACCTCTACCGCTATGCTGGAGATAGGATCCTTGTGGAGCAGGGAAGTGAAAAACCGGTCACCTTATATGAAATGGCAGAGTACTATGCCCAAGCCCTGATCCGTCTTTTCAAAAAAGATGAAAAGGGGAGGCGCCCCATCTATGGAGACGATGAAAAAATGCAAACAGATCCCCATTTCAGGGATCATCTTCTATTCTTTGAGCATTACCATGCAGACAGCGGACGGGGACTCGGAGCCTCCCATCAAACGGGATGGAGTGGTCTTGTGGCTAATCTTATTGATGAGTGGTGTTTCAAGGTTTCGGATAAGCCACAAACTTAGCCCGGCACTGACGATTTTTCGGGATCAAGTAGTGGTATTCATAATGAGTGAAGATTTTGTCTAGCTTCTCTTGGATATATTCATAAGTACATTCATCGTTGTTATACTTGTCGTAGTCAATATCTTTTCGGCCTGGCACTTTGAAGTCGTCGATAATAATCACACAGTTGTCCTTATGCGTTTGGCTAATCGTTTCAAGTTCACTCAGGAGGGGCCAGTGATTTTGCCAGTGGGCATCGAGATAAAAGAGGGTCATTTCCCCTTTAAGAGAGGGAAGGAGGGTTTTAAAGACCGCATCCGAACTTCCTAAATGACAGGTCACATGGGGAGCAAAAGAGAGGTGCTTTTGCGTCTCCTTAAAGGTTGACTCCATAATCTCAATAGTATGGACTGTCTCAAAAAGCTGCGCAAAATAAGTCGTTGTACACCCTTTAAAAGTGCCCGATTCCACAACGGTGTGAATGTCGTAAAGCTTCTTGAGATAGACGATAAAAGATCCCAGTTCGGGAGCTCCATTGAAGGCATATTGCCCTGACTTCCACAGCACTCTGTCATATCCGTAGTCGCAACGGGGCTTTAAGTGGCTAAAGTCAACCACATGGGGATCTTTACCCTTTTTGGCGTAAAGAGAGAAACTGCACATTAAACAGAGAGCAAAAAGTAAGCTTTTCATACTTCAAAAAGGGTAGCTTTTTGCGAGAAAGTTGTCGAGAGTATAGTCGATTCAGTTTAAAATTTTAAGGATTGGATGAAAGATTTGTATGGATAGGAATGTGCGCAAGAGAGAAGTTGACTTTATTAAGTCAACGAACTCGAGCACGCAGCTAGTCATCACAAAGATTCAGATCAATCTTTAAAATTTTAAACTGAATCGACTATATACTCAAACAACTTCAAAAGTTCGATTTTCGGCTGCGCTAAAGCTTAGAAATATGAGGTCATTTAAGATCGGTGAATTCCGAAAGCTTTCGCGCTAGCCCAAAACCAACTTTTGAAGTTGTTTGAGTATAAAGAACCAATAATGCCCATCAAAAAAATCAGGGGAATTCCATAAAGAGCCCAATACCACGTATAAAGCCCTTCTTCTCCATAATACCCATAACAAAAGATTCCCCATCCGAGTCCGGTGAGGATGCTCAGCAGAGCTCCTAGAGGAGAGGCTTTTTTCCAGTAGAACCCAGCTAAGAGGGCAAAGGAGAGGGCAGCTACAGGGATATTGGCGAGGATCAGTTTATCCAAAATCCGATCCACAAGTGTGTTACCTAAAAGATAAGAGGCGCATGCAAAACACAAGGTTAAAATCAGCCCCCTTTTATAATCCTGACCCGTTTTCCAAAAGTCCGCAAGCACCATCGCACTCATGGCGCTCCAAACCCCCGCTAAGGTGGTAGCTGAAATCATAAAAAGGGTCGCATAGGCCATTCCCCGAATTCCTTGAGGAAGATAGGCATTAATGATCACGGGGAGGGCCAGCTCAGGAGAGGGGATCTCCAAGCGGAGCCAAGAGGTTGCGATGACACCGAGTCCATAAAAAACAAAGACAAGAATGGCGGCAAAAATGACAGCTAAAAATGCCACTCGTTTGGATTTTGCTGAGAAGATTTTTTGCCCATACCAAGGGGCTAAAATATAGGTAAACATCGTGAGAATGATGAGAGAGATAATAAATTTGGAAGGGAGGATGTCTACTCTCTCCACTGGCACGTAAGAGGTGTTTTTCCAGGAAAAGTAAAAGATCAGAGGGAGGATGAGGGACATGAGGAGAAAGCTATAGATATCGGTCCGAATAATGGCAACAAGCCCTCCTCTCAGGGTCATGATTAAGATGAGGAGAATAAGAGAGGCACTCAAAAGCCAGGGAGAGAGAAGGGGAAAAATGGGGGTGAAGATAAAAGTCATCGATTTGACATAAGTCGCTGTGAAACCCAGCATCGCTACCAGAAGGGAAAGGGAAGCCACCAGGCCGAGAAAGGGTCCATACCGTTTACGGAAAAGAGAGGCTACAGAAGAGGCATCGAGCTCTTTCCATTTTTTAGCTACCGTGAGGGCATAAAACAGGAGCCCCACGAGAAAAATAACAGGAAGATAGAGAGCTCTTTTCCCCACTAAGTATCCCATTCCCGAAAAAGCCAATAGAGTCGAGGTGTTGAGTTCAGTCATCACCAGGGTGCATGTAAGGGGCCAAAGGCCACATTCCCGTTTGGCAAAGAGGTAGCTTTCTTGAGATTGAACCCTGCGGTTTTTAAAAAGACCAATTCCTAAAAGAGCAAGGAGGATAGCGATAAAGGCGATCACATCGCCATTCATTCGACTGTAACCGATTTAGCCAAGTTGCGGGGTTGATCGATATCTGTACCGCGCAATTTAGCAATGTAGTAAGCAAATAGTTGTCCTGCTACCGAATAAAGGATCGAAGCCAAGGGATCGATCACTTTAGGGATCCAGATGACATCTCCGGTGATTTTTAAAATCTCCTCATTTCCCTTAGGGGCCAAGGCGAGAATCTGTCCCCCTCGCGCTTTGGCTTCCATGAGATTGCTCATCATTTTGTCAAACGTTTGAGTATTGCCACAGAGTCCCACAACGGCCAGCTTAGGATTCACAAGAGCGATGGGACCATGTTTCATTTCCCCAGCGGGATAACCCGTTGCATTCAGATAGCTGATCTCTTTGAGTTTAAGGGCAGCTTCCAAACTGGTGGGAAACATGTACTGCCGTCCGATAAAGAAAAAATGTTCAAAGTGCGCATATTTTTCGGCTAGAGCTTCGATTTGAGAAGATTGGGAGAGGACCTGCGTGATTTTCGTGGGAAGATGTTTGAGCTCTTTTAAGAAACTTTGTCCCTCTTCTTTATCTAAGTGACGGATCCGAGCCATATAAAGGGTGAAAAGGGCAAGGACAGTGAGTTGGCTGGTAAAGGCTTTGGTGGAACATACACTCACCTCAGGGCCAGCGCGGAGAAAGAGGCAAGAGTCAGCTTCACGGGATAGAGAGGAGTGGGGAACATTGCAGATCCCGATGACTTTGGCCCCTTTTGCTTTCGCTTCTCGAACGGCAGCGAGGGTGTCGGCGGTTTCCCCTGATTGACTAATGGCAATAACGAGGGTATCTTCTGAAATAATGGGGTTCGTATAACGGAACTCAGAAGCAATCTCTGTCTCTGTTGGGATGCGGGCAATATGTTCTAACATCGAAGCGGCAATACAACCTGCATGCCAAGAAGTTCCGCAAGCTAAAATCAAGACGCGGTTTTTTGATTGCAGCTCTTGAGCTGAGAGCTGGAGCTCTTCAAACTCAGCAGTTCCAAACTCTTCATGGAGACGATCTTGCATCGCTTGTTGCAGGGTTTGGGGTTGCTCATGGATCTCTTTGAGCATGAAATGTTCATACCCATTTTTGGAAATGGGGGTGTTTATAAATCCGATTGTTTCGAAGGGTTTTTCGATTTTTTTCCCATGCGAGTTGTAGACGGTGAGGTGATCGTGTTTAAGGATGGCCGTTTCGTCATCTCTAAGATAGACCACATCGAGAGACTTTCCACTAAAAGAGTTGGCATCGGAAGAGAGATAAGCTTCCCCTTTTTCACGATCAATTCCTAATACAAGGGGGCTTTCGCGCGAGGCAGCTACAATGACATCGGGATGGTCTTTATGGATGAGAGCAATCGCTAAAGATCCCTGCAATTCCCGAAGGGCTTTTTGAACAGCTAGGCGAAGGTTTCCTTTATAGTGGTAAGAAATTAACTGGGCAATCACTTCGGAATCGGTTTCCGATTGAAACCGGATCCCTACTTTTTCGAGTTTTTCTCGGATATGATTGTGATTCTCAATAATCCCATTGTGGACAAGGGCTAGGGTCTTTTCTTGATTGAAATGGGGGTGGGCATTTTCTTGATTGGGAACACCATGTGTCGCCCAGCGCGTGTGGGCGATTGCCATATCTAAACGGAGCTTTTCTAATGCAACGGCCTCTTCAAGAGAACGTATTTTCCCGGCACGTTTACAAGATTGGATTTTCCCTTCGATAATGCCTGCAATACCTGAGGAATCATAGCCTCGGTATTCGAGGAGCTTGAGTCCTTCCATACAGACATGAACGGGATCTGCTTTTTCAGCTAGGTCCTTTTGCGAACGAATAAATCCAAAAATGCCACACATATTTACAGCTTAATCAATCGAGACGTTTTGCTTCAATACTCAAAAATAGGGGAAACTCTTTCCGTGCACGATTTTCCATTTTGGCAAACTTTCCCGTACTTTCTTTATTACTGCACCATTCTTCCAACCGAGTGATGACGTACCCCGTTTCTCGGAGCCAGGCAGTAAGATCAGAAAGGGGAAAATGGTAGGTGTAGGTCTTTTGCGATTGCTTTTTTTGGCTAGGGTGCATTTGAATGGGAATTTCCATAGGAGACATATACCGATCAATCCGTCGGAATTGCATTTTTTTTTCTTCATCAACCCCCCAACTTGACTGGCGTGGAATGCGGTAACAGGGATGGTTGAGGACAAGAAAAAGGGTCCCTTGGGGCTTGAGGTGCAAGGCAGCTTGTTTGAGTGCTAGAGCGGGCTTTTCCATATTTTGGAGGGCCAAAATAATGGCCGCATAATCAAAATCTTTCTTATCGATCTTTAGAGGCTCAGTGACATCCCGCACAAAATAGTGGTGGTGAGAATACTTTTGAGCTTTTTCAATGAGAGATTTTGCCGCATCGAGCCCATAATACTCCATCTCTTTGGGGAGTTTGCGTGCTAAAACGCCTTGACCACAGCCGAGATCTAAAAGGGATTCTCCGGGCTTAAATTTCTGCCATTGGAGAAGATGGGGGAAAATCACCTCTTCGTGATAGTAGTGCCCCTCTTTCGAGACCAGTTGGTCGTACCACTTGCCGACCTCTTTCCAAGAAGTATCTTTTGCTTTCATGAAGATCAGTTTAGTCGATTGACATTTATGATGAAAGACGTAAGCTGTATACTCAAACAACTTTTGAAGTTGTTTGAGTGATTTGCGGAAAATTCAGATGACGGAAAAAGATCTAAACAAACCCCTCAGAGACTTCATTGTTCCCGTACGGACAACCATTCATATCGATCATACCATTGAAGAAGCCCTCCGCTACTTACGGAATAAGCATATCGATGATGAGATCATTTATATCTATGTGGTCGATGAGGAGCGCAAACTTGTGGGTGTGGTTCCCACACGCCGTCTCCTTTTAGATTAACCCGACACACCCATCACCAGCATCATGAGTACCCATTTGATCTCCCTCAAAGGAGATCAGACCCTCCAAGAGGCTATGGAGTTTTTAGAGACCCACCATTTACTTGCGCTCCCTGTAGTAGATGAAAAAAACCGTCTCTTAGGGTTGATTGATGTGGGGGTCTATTTAGAAGAAAAAATCGATGTCGCCAGTTCCCGTCACCGTTCAGATATCTTTCAAATGATTGGTATGTATGTTGAAGAGGGGAAGAAGGTTAGCCCCTGGAAAGGGTATCGCTCGCGGATGCCCTGGATTTTTTGTAATATGTTTGGGGGATTTGCTTGCGCCGTCATCTCCAGAGTTTTTGAGATTGTTCTTGCAAAAGTTCTCTTACTCGCGATGTTTATTCCTTTAGTTCTGACCTTATCTGAATCAATTTCCATGCAGTCGATGGCCCAAAGCATGCAACTCCTGAAAAGGAGCCATCGGCGCTGGAAATATACCCTTGCCTCGCTCATTCGCGAATGGCAAGTGGTAGCCCTTCTCGCCATCACTTCAGGCTTTATTGTGGGGACCGTTTCTCTCCTTTGGGGGGATGGGATTGGTCCCGGATTTACGATCATGTTTGGGATCATGATCTCGGTCTATCTGACCTCGACGATTGGGTCGGCCATTCCCCTTATTTTGCACGCCCGTAAGTGGGACCCACGGGTCGCTGCGGGTCCTGTTGTTCTTATGTTTGCCGATGTCTTGACGACGCTGATCTACCTTTCTTTAGGAACCTGGTGGCTCCTGTAGAGTCTTAGTTACTTGCCGCACCTATAGCTATACTCAAACAACTTCAAAAGTTGGTTTTGGGCTAGCGCGAAACCAACTTTTGAAGTTGTTTGAGTATAAACAGAAACTGTATTGGGATTCCTTCATCAGCCACAAGCATGTGAACTTTGATTCCCAAAAAATAACTTTTTTTGGACACGGTGTAACCATGAAAACATTTCTTTGTAAACAGCTTGCAACGAAAAATCTTATTATTTTGACAGACTGCTACAGGAAAACTATCTACAATCAATCTTTTAATGTTAGGAGTTTTTAAGATAGACTGACAAATCAAGAACATGACTTGCCAAATGATAGAAGGGATCTGGTGAATCCTCCTTACTAAACGAGTCGGCTGATCAAGTGGTTAAAATACCGATGGTATGCAATCACTCTGCGGGTGATTGCATAGTTACATCTGTAGTAGAGGGCAGAAATCATCACAAACGTGATGATTTCTGCATGAGTCATTAAAGATCTTGGGTCATCGGCACAAGAAACAGCACGAACAACACAATCGGCTAAGCAATAAATAAAAATCGCTTCTTCTTCCATATTTTCTCCTAGGAAATTAAAAGAAAATATTCAAAGCGATGTTCCCTTTATCATCCACATAAATAGGCAATATTTTTGGGACTGAAGCTTAAGCATCTCTACAGAGCTGCCCTTCACTTCAGCCCCAAAAATCTTACCTACTTATGCAGCGCTAAAGAGAAAAATAAGTAGCACTTCGGGGTATTAGTTTCGAAGTTTGTATAAGCCTATCAGAACTCAGAGAGGAAAAGAGCTCTTAGGAGTTGATGATTGTTGACTTCTTGGATCAGTGTTTTTACAGGGACAGTTTTCTGTTGGACACATCCAGCTACCATTCACTATTAAATGGAAAGGTATACTTAAGGGACGGGGGCGCTCTAAGGGTACTATAGGGGGGAGTATGGTTTGGATAAGGATTTTACAGATTTTACAATTTTTTTTATCCGTCCAATCCTCATAGCAAGGTTTACAAACTTGATGAAGACAGGGGTAGATGATCTTTAGATAATCTAGATTGGTTGATTGTGTACAGAAAGAGCAAGTATTATCTAGTCTAACGGTCGTTGATGCCATGGTTTTCCCTTAAAATTTTTTTGATTATATTGTGATTTAGCCAGATACAAATTGAATATACCGGAATGGTTTCAAAAATTGGATTTTTGGCTGCACCAAAGCACCGCAATTTACCCATCATAAATGACCCAATATTATTAATATGGGGGCATTTATGATGGGTAAATTTCGAAAGCTTTCGCGCTTACTCAAAACCAATTTTTGAAACCATTTCGGCATAAATCAGTATTAGATTACAAATTTAACTATTAATTGTCTTTTATTTTAAGAATAATCTTATCCAACCCAAGTTGAGACCGTTGCAAAAATGCTTTCATTCAGATGAATGGAATGACTTTTGCAATGGTCTCATATTGGCAAGGTTCAGGAATATACATAGCTCTGAGTATTTGCTGGTAATGACAAGAGGTGCAGACTATTGTTAAGGTGAAATCCTTTGCTGTTGATTTCTGGAATTCTATTCCTGTTTTTGCTCAGTCTTGTAGGCTGAAGCTTTACAGTAGTGTAGTGGTTGTAAAGGGGGGAGTATTCTTTCGACGTCCAATTTGCAGATTTTGCAGTTTTTACGTTCTGTCCAGTCTTCATAACATCTTGTGCAAATCTGATGGCTGCAAGGCTGGAGAATGTACTGGTTAGCACCCTTTGGCAGTTCACATACATGACAATTAGTGTCTCGAACAATAATTCTTAAAGACATAGACCTCCATTAATCTTCGTCTTTGAAAGGAATCGGTTCGTTCCAACTCGGTTTTTTGAAGAGGAGGATAACGAACGGGGCAGCGCAAAAAATCAGCATGCCGAAAACGAGGAAAAGCTCAAAAAATAGGAGATTACCCGTATCCAATTGCTCAGGGGGATAGAAGCCCAGGATGATAGCAAAAACGGAGCTTAAAAGCCCCAGCCCAGCAACGAGCCACATCCCAAATTTCCCCCCGGGAATTCTATAAGTACGGGTGACATCGGGTTTTTTGTATCTCAGGATGATTCCCGCCGCAAACATCAGGATATACATCAGCAAGTAGAGCTGTGAGGCGAGGACCAGTAAGATCCAAAAGGAGCTGTTGACGTTTGGCATCAGGAGAAAGACAGTCGATAAAATGGTGATGATGATCCCTTGGCAAACCAGCATTCCTACGGGCATGTTGTGTTTATTGATTTTGTGGAGGATGGGGGGGAAATCTCCATCTTGCGCAGCGGCTAAGAGC
>JAKQGT010000122.1 GCA_029556005.1 Chlamydiota bacterium
CTTTTTTCCTTATCTGCACTTAGGGTAAGGTTTTCCCTCCAGCTTGGGCTGCACTTTTTTTTCATCCCAAAAGTAAAATTAAAATTTTATTTTAATACGATCGGTTCCCGCTTATTGCGTTCGGATGATTTTACGATAAAATAAACCATAGAAATCACAAGAATTACCCTAACCACCTTTATACCCAAAGATTCTTCCTTCCTTGCTAAAGAGACTGCTCTATCTCTCTTGGCACAGGCTACGATTTGCAAAGCCTCTCGCTTTTCTGATTCTGTTGAGGGAGGGGTCTGATCGAAAGGATTTATTAATTCAGAGTGCGTTGTGACAAAATACGTACTGTCGAGAAACTTGACCTCTGAGGGATAGTAATAAAGCTGAACCCTCTTTAACCCGAAACTAAAAGGTTGGCTGCAGTTATTACAATGGTGCGCTCGGCAGAGAGGACAGGAAGAGCTTTTGGAAGATAAAATCCACCCTTGAATACAATTTTTGTGGAAAACATGGTTACACTTTTCCAAAAAATTTAGATCGACAAACTCGGGTAATTCATCGAGCTCACTTATTGCCAAATGAGAAAAATAGACGGTTTCCCGATGCATGATCTTAAATAAAAGATTATCGCTTACCTTAAATTGTTCAAGGCAAATGGAGCAATTACTGTAGTTTGATTCTATTCTATTACTCATTTTTCCCAGTTGTTCTTTTTATTAAACTAAAATAAGGCAATTGCTCTTTTTTCAGAAGGGTTTTATACTACCCACATTTAACTTGAGGGAGTTATATTGATGACAAGTGCATCCCCCGTATTAGGTTCTAATCAAGCATCCTTTCAGGTCCCCAATCCCCCCTTTAAAAAATTGCCAACTCTCCCAGATGGCAATTGCCTTATTCATGCTATTTTTGGTCTGCTCTATGAAGGAGGGGTTTATTGCGAAGAGGCCCCCTCTCAAAGAATCCAGATTGCCCAAAAATTTAGACAGCATAGCAAAAAGCATCCTTGTGAAGTGCTGAGATCTTTTGTTCTAAGAAGCAAAGTGACCCAAGAAAATATCGATCTCGAGTGGCTCACTCGCTCGATGGAAAGAGATAAAGAGTTTTTAGGGTTAGAACATGCTGAACTCATTGCGAAAGTTTATCGACTGAATATGCGTGTCTATCATGAGGAGACCTATGAAAAAGTAGATCTATTCTATAACAATAACCAAGCTCCCAGTCCGGATGGGATCATTTCCTTTGATGGGGTTGGGCATTGGTCTCAATGTGTATGCCCGAAACCTTTTGCCAACACATTTTCTGGAGGTTTGCGCTTTTCCTATTCGACTCTCCAAAAACGCTTCGAAAAGAATCAAGGAAGTGTTCAAGCGCAAGAGAGGGAAAATAAGAGGGAAGTGTCTACAAGCTCTTTTTTTCAGGATGGCTATCAAGAGAGTGATGAGCCGTTTCAAAGTTTTCTCCAAAATAGCTGGAAACAGATTGGGAGGGGAGCTGTTGTTAATGAAGCAGCTAAAGTCATCATCCGATCTTTAGACGCACCTGAAGAAACCCATCCAGACATTACTCAATATACTGAGACGACTATCCCGAGGGGCGTTGAATATGATGATATAACTATGCGCTATAGAAGCCCCAACTATGCCCTCGCAGGCGAGCTTCAAATCTTAATAGAAAAGCATGCTCTTTTGCACTACCAACTGTTGCAACTCTTAAGAATCAACAATCGAAAATTGATGGATAAACTCAAGCCAGATACAAGGGAGTGGGATGCGTATACCCAAAGAGGAGACTATGGTAACTCCTTTTGGGATATCCCCCACTGCATTTTGACTTGGGGAACTATGGGGGGAGCTGCCGCTTTTAGCCAAACCGCAGTAGACAAGTTTAGATCTCTCCTTGCCAGGGAATTGGTGATTATCTATCTGAAAGAAGACAACGCAAGGATCCATTATTTTCAAGGGCGAGAAATCTCTCCTGTGACCATTCACGCCCCAAGCCTGGCAGCGTATGAAGAATATAAAAAAGTTATCTTGAATGCGTCAAAAGCGGAAGCGTTCTATGGATGGACAGTCCGACGAAGGGAGAAAGCTTGGGAGATCTTCAAGCATACTGTTAAAAATGAACTTTCCCACGTGACTATTTCCGGGGGAGTCTCTCTCATTATGGCCAATCCCGTTCCCGTCGTTTCCCAAGGGGTATCCTCTGGAATCTCTGCTTTTAAAGCATTTGTTGATCCTTATGATGATCAAACCCGACTCCATGAGGTGATGCCTTATGTTTCCCCTGCAATGAGCTTAATGCAAGGAGATGTGAGCGGAGCTGTTATTGGAGTTAGTTGCGATATTTATTTAAGAGAACAGCTTAAAGATCATCCGACCACTGAGCTGGGGAAAAGCTTCTTCGTCTCGAGTTGCAAAGGAGTTTTAACGGGAAGTGTAGAAGGCTATGCCAACAGTATGGTGAGCTTTGCGCTAACAGAAGCGGGACAAAGAGTGGCTCCAGAAGACCACTTTGACAACTCCATCCCCACAAGACTCTTTCGAGCGGCCTTAACAAGTAAAGATGCAACGGGCTTGGTAGCAAGTCAGCTTACGCGCGCTGTTGATCGCCGGTTCAACCCTATTTATTTTGATAGATCCCATCTAGCCACTCAAGCTCCTGAAGTAGTCGATATTGTCTATCAAGTCGATAAATCCCGTGGGGATTACTATATCAACCTAGTAGAGAATGGAAAGTTTCAAAAAGAAGTCGGGACAGCGCCCAGTAAGGAAAAGGCTCAAGATATCTGCAATCAATTAAATTATGTGATTCAGCAGGTCAATACCCTCAATAGTTATGCTTTTGGCCTCCAGGAAGCGTATGAAAAGGCAGGCATCCCCCTCAATGAGATTCCCGGAAAGCTTACGTTTGCGATTCCCTACTTCGAAATGACAGGGGATGGGACGAAAACCAAAGTGTATTTAAATGGGGAGAGAACCTTCAAAGGGACAGGCTTTAAAGCTTCTATGGATGCTCTCAAAACCCAAGTGAATACCAAAATCCAGGAATACGAAGCCACCCTTAAACAAAACTTTCCCGAGTTTCAAGGGACACGAATTCCCGTTCCAAAGCCCACCAAAGTTCCCAAAGAGCATGGGTTTTGGTACAACTTTTGGCGTCATCCTCTAGAGACTTTGGATGACTATGGCGTCGCTGTGAATGTCAATGTGAATGTAGAGGTTCCTCTCTATGCAGAGCCCAAAAAACCTACTTATACCTCACCCCTCGCAACTGTTGATCCAGAAACCATCGAAGTAGGGCATAA
>JAKQGT010000299.1 GCA_029556005.1 Chlamydiota bacterium
GTTTCTCTCAGCACCCCTTTTGTGGGAGTTTTCCTTCTCCTCGTTGTTTTTGGATGGATCGTTGCTGTGCAATCCCTTGGCCGCCAATTTACTCACCTCACCTCTCAGGATGAAAAGCTCGATATCGAATCTCAACAACCCGTGGCTGTAGAAAGGTCCTCTACCCAAGAAGCCTCTGTCCCTTCATGAAACGGCATCTTTGCCTCCTGCTGACTTGTGTATCTCTCCAAGCGCAAGACCCTACAGAAGCGATTTTTTCGTGGATTTATCATTCAGGCACATGGGATGAATCGGGGTTTTCCTTAAGCGGCTCTCAGGTAGAGATCATGCAACCCTATATGCAGTTTTTGCAAGATTTTCTAAATCAGTATGAAATCCAAAGTGTCGTTGATGTCGGATGTGGAGATTGGGCATTTTCTCGCTATATCGATTGGAACAGAATTGAATATTTCGGCATTGATATCGTCCCCTTTGTAATAGAGCGTAATCTAGAGCTTTTTTCACAGTCTAATATTCATTTTATTCTCGGAAATGCTCTCGAAATGGATCTTCCTGAAGCCGATCTGTTAATTTGTAAAGATACCTTTCAGCACCTATCCAATCAAAGCATTAAACGCCTGCTTGCCCAATGTGGAAAATTTAAGCACTGCTTGTTTACAGATTATGTCGATCCTAAAACCCTCTCTAGCTCAAACTCTGATATCCCAAATGGAAACATGCATTTTATCGACTTAACAAAGCCCCCCTTCAACCTCAAAGGAGAAAAAGTTCTCCTTTTTCAAGGTGTGGGGGCTCCCAAGCAAACCCTACACATTCAGCAAAGTTTAAATTAGAACGCAAGACTTGCGCTTGCAGAAAGACCACTCAGAGTGGTGTTGCCGCCATCAATAAAGAAGTTAGGCCCTTCAGATCCTGATAGAGGAAAAGTAGGAACAGCAATGAGCGTAAAATCATACTGAGGATTCAAAAATTTACTGGTCCCGAAGAATACGCTATAGTCATATCCTAACTTAAGAGTTAAACAAACACGGTCTTGACAAAATGGTTTTTCCCAACAGAAGCCAATCCCTAAATCGGCAATAGTAACGACTGTGTGGAGATGCTTTTTCACTATAAAATCACTTTCATAAGGATCTGTGGAAACCCCAATAGCTAGGATAGCTTGGGTAAGGTTACGAATCGGCTTCTGATCTGCGAGTTTGTAACGCATGCTATACCATCCATCCAGAACAGAAAATGCACTCGTGCTATAGAGACAAAAGCCTTTCCCCAACATCCACTTGGTATTGAGACCTAGCTTTCCTCCAATTCCCCATAAGTCATTTTTCATCCGAATCCCAATTTTGCGAGCAATCTCTCCTGGTTCCGCAGCGATTCCCGCAGTAAAATTCAAAGCCAAAAACTTTAAATTATAGTTTTGGTCAAGCCAAGCAGTCCTGGCACCAACATAAGGCTTTAATGACAAAAACTTACTAACTAAAAACTCTCTTCCTAAATCCAGATCCCACACATCAAAACGGTAGTGCCAATGAGCTGCTGCACGGTTAACCAACCTGGGAACATCAAAAAGTTTGGCGACCCAAAAAGGGCTGATATAGGTTCCAGTTCCAGAAGCCGCTCCAAAGTTTGCAGCAATGGCAACGTTGTTGGGGTCTGGGTCAGAATCCGTAGAGAGATGTCCTGAAGCTTTCCCATGAAAGCGCTTCCACTGAGAGGAAAGATCCCAACCATCATGAGGCAAATACCCTCCTAGACCAACAACAAAGCCCCATCCCCAGTGGAATTTCGGCGTATGGGCTTTACCAGCCGTTAGATCTAACGTAAACGATTCACTATCGGGTGCATTATAATTGTAATCCCCTATAATGGCATAATCAAGACCATCTGCAGAAGCCCTAGCAAAGATAGGCCCCCCAAACATATACATTCCGATGCCTTGTTTAGCACAGGAACCTACAGGAGGCGTTATCGGTCTATTTTCTAGAGCAGTCACGCGCTCTTCTAAGCTTTGATTTTGAATATTGGATCCATTTGCACATAAAAATGAAAGGCAAAATACAGGTGGAAGAAAAAACAAAGATCTTATTTTCATGGTTCTCCTCAGAGATCAGTTGTTAGCAAAAGGACTAATTTTACCTTCTCAAAAGGTTTCTTGTCAAAGAAGGATTAAATGACTCACAACTTGAGACCGTTGCAAAATTGCTTTCATTCAACTGAGCTGAGATTTTTAGAGAAAAATTTTCTCGGCTTTTGAGGCCAGCTCTAATCAGAGCTGACCAATAAGAGAAAAAATTTAATCAAAATGGATCAACTTAGGGTAAAAGCTCCGGAGTCAACTGAATAAACGCCTTGCATATATTCTTTGCTTGAAAAAATTTGAGCACTTTGTAAATAGTGAGGAGTAGAATACATTTCATTCATTTGGGAGAAAAAAATGAAATACTTCTCACTATTAACCGCTCTCTGCACAACTTTCTTAGGTGCAAGTTATGCTGCAGAAGATAGCGAATTCATGGAATCTAGGATTGCTCAAGTGGAATCAACCCTCAGTGAGCACTCAAAACTTTTTGAACGCGTGATTGCGCAGTCTCAGTATGACTCAACAAACACATACTCTTCTGACACCATGTCCAGTAAAACTCCATCCGATCAAAATGTCGTGATGCATTCTGCTCATGGGTGCATGGATAGTGGATTTATGATCCAGGCGGAGTTCCTTTGGTGGCGTGCCAACATGGATATGCTA
This sequence comes from Chlamydiota bacterium, assembly GCA_029556005.1. Classification (GTDB taxonomy): domain Bacteria; phylum Chlamydiota; class Chlamydiia; order Chlamydiales; family Simkaniaceae; genus JAAKFF01. Next base: position 2,747 of record JAKQGT010000299.1, read on the forward strand.
GAGTATGTTGGACAAACAAATGGAGCGAATCTTTTACTCTCTTCAGAGCTAGATTTTAGAGAGCCAGATTTTGAATATGATCCAGGGGTTCGCATAGGAATTGGATATGATTTTGGGCGTTCTAACTGGGATGTTAAACTCGCTTGGACATACCACTATACAGATGTTTCTGATAGTACAAACGGCCCAACTGATTCAGTATTAAGCCAGGTAGCGACACGTTTCCAAACAGCTTCAAATGCAGTTTATAACTTTGTCGTTTCTACAAATGCAAAGAGTACATGGCAAACACGTCTCAATGCTCTAGACTTCGAAATGGGGTATGACTACTTCTTTAGCGATCGCTTCTCCATGCGCCCTCATTTTGGTTTAAAGGCTGCCTGGATCGATATGCACTACAACGTAAGCTATGCCAATATGATTGATGGGGGAGTACCCGACAATACGTTGATCTCAGGAAGTATGCGTACACATTCTGATTTTTGGGCCGTAGGGCCCCGTATGGGTTTTGACTCCTACCTACATATCGGTTGGGGATTCAGTCTATATGGAAAATTCGCCGGAGCGCTAATTTATGGAGAATATGATACTACTTCGCGGTTTTCCTTTACGCGCCCCCCTGTTCCCCCCTTTGGAGGAGGAACTTTGGATAGCTACCCTTTAAGACATAATGATTACTCTCGCCTTAGAACAATGGCGGAAATGTCTATTGGTCTTGAATGGGGCTATTGCTTCTCAAATGATTACTATTTAGGTTTTAATATTGGCTGGGAAAACCAATACTGGTGGAATCAAATGGAATTATACTTCCTAACAACGGATTATCACCCTCGTGGAGATCTCACCTATAGTGGTCTGGACGTTGGACTCCGCTTCGACTTCTAATTTCTTCTTGACTTCTAGGCAGCCCCAAGGGCTGCCTAGAGCATTTCATATTTAGGTTTTAAGGGGGATCTGGCATACTGATCATCATGGACCAAGTTGTACAATTTATTGTTGAAAACAGCCGTTTTGCCCCTTGGATAACATTAGGGCTCGTCCTGCTAGCTGGACTCAATATCCCTATCAGCATTGACATTGTCATTGTTCTTTCCGCATTTTTGGCTGCAACAACCATCCCAGAACATACGTTTACCCTCTATACTAGCTTGCTTGTGGGATGCTATTTTTCGGCATGGATTGCTTATTGGGTAGGACGTAAATTGGGGAGAAAACTTTTAAAAATCAGGTATTTTGCAAGAATGCTTCCTGAAACGCGCCTAAAAAAAGTAGAAGCTTTTTATGAAAAGCATGGGATGCTGACCCTTTTGATTGGAAGGTTTATCCCGTTCGGGGTGCGTAATTGCATCTTTATGAGCACAGGGATCAGTCAATCCAATTTTGGAAAATTTATCCGTAGAGATGCCTTAGCTTGCACAATCTGGACAACGGTATGTTTCTTTGCCTACTACAGTATTGGGCATAATTATGAACCCCTCCTCCAAAAGCTCAAAACCCTCAACCTTTTCATCTTTTTAGCTTTCGGCCTGGCAATCATTGGATTGCTCTCTTATAGGAAATATAGGAAAAAAAGTGGAAATACGCTTGATAAAAACTCACATTTAGATCCATAAATAAAGCGAATAGAGATGTTGGTAATTAGACGATTATTATGCTGAATCCTCCGAACAGTCTTTCTCTTTTGAGAGCACCCTTGGCGCTCCTTTTTATTATTGAAAACACGACCATTCGTTTCATTGTCGTTCTTCTTGCCATGCTCACAGATTGCATTGATGGATACCTAGCACGCCGCTACCGCTACACCTCTCGGATTGGGGCCGTTCTCGACCCTCTGATGGATAAGTTTTTTGTTTATGTGGCATTAACAGTCCTCCTTTTTGAAGGTCAAATCGCTTCCTGGCAGGTAGCTACGATGCTCACGCGAGACTTTGCCCTCTTCCTCTTCATGCTCTACTTGGGAGTTACAGGGACTTGGAGAAATCTCGAGTTTAAAGCGATTCGTTGGGGGAAAGTAACCACCGCTTCCCAATTCATCATCCTCTCAGCGATTGTTTTAAAAATTCCCTTTCCCTCTTTTCTCTATTATGCTTTTATCCTCTTTGGTTGCTTAGCCTTCCTAGAGCTCATCCAATACTCGAAGAAGCTGTCTTCGAATTAAAATTTCATTAGATTTTTTCCTTTTTTTAGAGAAAATTTTTCTCGGCTTTTGAGGCCAGCTCTAATGAGCTGACTGAAAAAGAGAAAAATATTTAGTTCGGAAACAGCCTCGAACAGACTATCTTCTTGAATCTCCTTTTTCATTTTGTTAAAATTGTTCGCTATGAAACGGAATCATTTCTTTAATCTTAGCATGCTTCTAGCTCTTATCTTGGGGGGAGCTCTAGGGAGTACATCTATTCCTTTCGTGCATGCAGCTGCTGACGTCGTTAGTGAGCTCTTTTTGAATATGCTCAAATTGATCAGCCTTCCCATGATTTTTCTCGCCATTGTTTCCACCCTGACGCGGATGAATAGCCTCCATGAAGCAGGCTACCTACTAAAAAAAATCTTTAAGTACACTCTTGCTACAACACTGATTGCAGCCACAATTGGCTTGATTCTTTTTCTGATCATTCAACCGGTGAAATCAGGGGAACTCTCTGCTCCTGCGTTTTCCCCTCTAAAAGAGAGTTACCTCTCTTTTTTAACCCAAATTATCCCCCCCAACCTCATTCAGCCTTTTATAGAAAACAATGTGTTAGGCATGGCTTTTATTGGGACCATTTTGAGCCTCGCAATCATCAAACTTCCCGAAGAGAAAGGGAATATTTTACGTGACTTTTTTGGAGCCCTTTTCGATGCGCTCTTGAAGGTCACCTCCGCTTTAATTTTACTGATGCCTCTTGGCATTTTTGCTTTTACGATCCAGTTTGCTCGAAACATCCAAGCCGAATCTCACCAACTCCAGGAGCTTTTATTTTATGGAGTCTGTGTCGTTGCTGCCAACTTGATTCAAGGCTTTGTCATTCTCCCTCTTTTGCTCAAATGGAAAAAACAGTCTCCGATCCGTGTTGGCCGTGCTATGTTGCCTGCTTTGACGATGGCTTTTTTCTCAAAATCATCGAATGCGACTCTCCCCCTCACCCTCGAATGTGCTAAAAATCGTTTGGGAGTCTCCGATAAAACAGCCAGTTTTAGCCTCCCCCTCTGCTCTGTCATTAATATGAACGGATGCGCAGCCTTTATTTTGATTACCATCTTTTTCGTATGTAAGAGTCAGGGGATGACCTTCACTTTAGGGGAAATGATTCCGTGGATCTTTCTCTCCACCCTTGCCGCGATCGGCAATGCGGGTGTTCCCATGGGATGTTTCTTTTTAACAACAGCTTTTTTAGTAGGGATGGGTGTCCCTCTCGAAATGATGGGGATGATTCTTCCCCTCTATTCTATTTTCGACATGGTAGAAACAGCCCTCAATGTTTGGTCAGACAGTTGCATCACAGCAGTCGTTGACGGAGAACTCCGCGAGAAATCGGCTCAACCTGCTGCGTTAGCTGTGTGCACTGAGGTTGAATGTAATTAAGACCTCCTTTAATATGCGGCATAATTCAATTTTTAATTTTTTAGGAAAAATTTATGGATATCAAGCGTGAATCAATTCTCGTCTCCGCCGTCCGCTCATTTTGCAATACTTTCGCTGGAATGTTTGGAGTCATCGTTGGGATCATCATTATCGCCATTGTCATTGCGATTTTAGCTAAACCTCAAATGGTTTCTGATAAAACCACAATGATTATCGCTGCTGATGCAGAAGGGCAACGCGAACTCCTTCCCGCTTCTACTCCAGCCATTTTGCGCATCAATATCCATGGAGTCATTGGAAGCCGCGATTTAAATAGTAAAACGTTTGAAGCGCAGCTGTTAGATTCTCGTGAAGGGGCTTTAAAAGGTGACCGCATCAAAGCCATTTACCTGCACATTAACTCTCCAGGGGGTGCCGCAACGGATGCTCACGATATCTACACAAAGCTTGTGGAGTACAAGGAAAAATATAAAGTACCCATCTATGCTTATGTTGATGGCATGTGCGCTTCTGGCGGCATGATGATCGCTTGTGCTGCAGATAAAATCCTATCTTCCCCCATCGGAATTATTGGCTCTGTTGGGGTGATTATGGGGCCTAATTTTAATGTCGCAGGTCTCATGGAAAAGTATGGTGTCAAACAACTCACCCTCACGAGAGGTAAAGATAAAGATATGCTCAGCCCTTACCGTGAATGGAAGCCGGGCGAAGATCAATCTCTACAAGATATTATTGCCTATGATTATAATATTTTTGTGAATCTCGTGACCAAGGCACGCACACGTCTCAGTCGCACAAAATTGGTCAATGACTATGGGGCCCAAGTTTTTGACCCTGCTAAAGCCGAGGAATATGGATATATTGACGATGGAAATAGTACCTATAACGCCTCTTTAAAAGAACTCGTCACCAAATCTGGCATTAAAGAGGATGAAAAGTATCAGGTCGTTGAACTTAAAGTCGTCCATCCCGTATTATCAGACCTCATTGAAGGAAAATCCCCAATTTTCACTGGAAAAGTAAAGCACGAGCTTGTAATCGGCCCTGATTTCCACCCTGAACTCATGAACCGCCCCCTTTACCTTTATTCTCCAGCCCTTCAAATGTATGGCTCAGATGGATAAAATACTTTTGAAATGAAAAATTTATACATTCTCGACGCGGTCTCTTTCCTCTTTCGCTCCTATTTTGCGATTGGGCGCATGACCAATAAGCGTGGAGAGTCGACAAATGCCCTCTATGGTTTCATTCGGTCTATCCAGAAAATTATCAAGGATTTTTCCCCTGAAAATCTTGTCGCTGTCTTTGATGGGCCCAATAATAAACAAACACGCGTAGCCATCTATGAGGCCTATAAAAGCAACCGTGAAGGAATGCCCGAGGACCTGTTTCCTCAGCTAGAGTGGGCTCATGAATACTGCAAGTATGCGGGAATCCCCTACCTTTCTGAAGAAGGGGTGGAAGCAGATGATCTCATTGGTACGATTGCTAAGTGGGCAGAAAAAAAGGGAGCCGAGGTCTTTATCTGTTCAAGCGATAAGGATCTCTGTCAGCTGATCACCGATCGGATTTTCATGCTGAATACACATAAAGGGAACCTCCTTATTAACCGAGAAAAAGTCGAAGAACTCCACGGGGTCAAACCCGAACAAATTGTCGATTATTTAGCGATCATGGGTGATAAATCGGATAATATCCCAGGGATTCCAGGATTTGGTCCCAAAACAGCGGCCTCCCTTTTACAAGAATATGGGACCTTAGAGAATCTTCTCTCTAGCTTGGATGGAATGGAAAATCAAAAAAGGGCAGAGAAAATCCGCATCCATGAAGAGGATGCCCGGATAAGTCGAGAGCTCGCTCAACTCATCCTCAATGTCCCCTTTCCTCTTGACCCCTCTTTTTATCACATTAGACCTCCCCATCTAGAAAAGCTAACAGCCCTTTACCAAAAGATGAATTTTAACACTCTTCTTAAGGAATTAGGACAAGAAAATATCGTCTTACCGGTCGAAGAACGCCCTCCTATTGAAGAAGAAAAGGTGGATTACCAGATTATCGATGACCTCGAAGGGTTAAAAGCTCTCGTTACGACTTTAGGACAAGCACCCTCTGTCTGTATCGATACAGAAACCGATACACTCGCACCGATGGAGGCGCGCCTTGTAGGACTCGGTTTCTGTCTAAAGCCCCACCAAGCCTGGTATGTCCCCACAAACGGAAAATTGGGCCTAAGCACCGTCCTCCAAGAAGTCAAACCTCTCCTAGAAAATCCCGCTGTAGGTTTTTATGGGCACAATATCAAGTATGACATCCACATTCTCAGAAATCATGGGATCCAACTGAAAAACATCTCCTTTGATACTATGATTGCTTCTTACCTTTTAAATCCTCAAAACAATCGCCACAGTCTTGACCACCTCTCTTTGGAAAAATTTCATAAGGTAAAGATTTCGATCAAAGATCTCATCGGAACAGGAAAAAAGCAAATCTCCTTAAGAGAAGTTCCCATTCAAGACGTGGGACATTATTGCGCCGAAGATGTCGATTATACCTGCCGCTTAAAAAAGCTTTTCGAAAGCGAGCTTGCAAAAGAAAACTTATCTCAGCTTTTCTACGAAATGGAGCTCCCTCTCATTCCTGTATTAGTTGCCATGGAACGCTTTGGTATGTATTTAGACCAAGAGCAACTGCATACGATGTCTGGTGTGTTAAGACAAAAACTCGAAAGGATCGAAAAAGAAATCTATGATTTAGCGGGGGAGCCGTTTAATATCAAATCCCCCAAACAGCTAAGCGAAATTCTTTTTGATAAATTGCAAATCTCTATTGGCAACAAGAAAAAAAGTACCCGTGCAGACATTTTAGAAACCCTCAAACAAGACTACCCCATCGCAGCAAAAATCTTAGAGTTTAGAGGACTGGAAAAGTTGCGCTCCACTTATGTTGAAACTTTGCCCCTCCAAGTTTACGAAGATACAGGACGTATTCATTGCACATTTATGCAGACAGTAACAGCAACAGGACGTCTTTCCTGCCAAGATCCTAACTTGCAAAATATCCCCATCCGCTCCGAAGAGGGGCGTAAAATCCGCGAGGCGTTCAAACCTGATGATGACGCATGGTGCTACCTCTCTGCAGACTACTCACAAATCGAACTCCGCCTCTTAGCGCACATGAGCCAGGACCCAAAACTTCTCGCAGCCTTTCAAAACGAAGAAGATATTCACGCCTCGACTGCTGCAAGTGTTTTCGATGTTCCTCTAGATCAAGTGACAAAAGAGATGCGCGCCCAAGCAAAGGCAGTGAACTTTGGGATTCTCTATGGACAGCAAGCCTTTGGTCTTTCTGAGGGACTGGGCATTGATATTCAGGATGCAGCTCAGTTCATTAAAAAATATTTTAACAAATACCCCGCTGTGAAAGCTTTTTTGGAAAAGTGTAAGGAGTCTGCCCATGAAACTGGGGTGGCTACAACTCTTTTTGGACGGAAACGTCCCATCCCAGAAATCCACAGCTCTAACGGGATGATCCGTGCCGCTGCCGAACGTTTAGCTGTCAATACCCCCCTTCAAGGAACACAAGCTGATATCATTAAACAAGCCATGATTAAAATTCATGCTGCTTTAGATCAAAAAGCCCATATGGTTCTCCAAATCCATGATGAACTCATTTTTGAACTCCCCAAGAAGAATGTGGAGTGGGTCAAAAATACGGTTACCGCGATTATGGAAAACATCGTTTCCCTCTCAGTCCCTTTAACAGTCAATATAGCCATTGGAAAAAATTGGGGGGAGTGCTAGACTTTGAAGAAAATAGCGATAACAGGCGGCATCGCTTCTGGGAAGACAACTGTGTGCCGCATTCTTAAAAAGCACGGAGCTTACCAACTCAATTCTGATGACATCATCCATCAGCTACTTTCTGAAGATAAAACCACCATTGATCAAATCGTAGATCTTCTTGGACCGAGTATATTAGCAGATGGAAAAATTGATCGGAAAAAAGTCGCTGCAATTGTCTTTTCCGATCCTCAGAAGCTAAAAGCTTTAGAAGGCATTCTTCATCCCAAACTGTTTCATGCCATTTGGCAAGAGCATAAGCGTGTTTTAAAAGATGGGAATTATCGGCTTTTCTCTGTTGAAATGCCTCTCATCCAAGAAATAGGGAAAGAAAAAGATTTCGACTTTGTCATCGCAGTGATTTGCGATGAAGGGCAAGCGATAGCGCGCAGCCATTTTTCTGAAGAAGATTATAAAAGGCGCATGAACAATCAATGGCCCATAGAAAAAAAAGCCCAGTTTGCTGACTACGTAATAGTCAATAAAGGCTCTATTAAAGAATTAGAAAAACATGTTCTCGACCTTATCGAGACCCTAACTAAATAGGAGAATTGTTCGGAATGAACGAAGAAAATACGCATAACGCAACCTCAGAAGACGCAAAGCCCCCTCTCCACAAAAAACCCCGTGAACAAAAACCCCCTAAAGAGCCTACGATTACTAAGATTGCTGATCTCCAGCGCATGAACATCGATCAACTCAGCCAATATGCAAAAAATATCGGTTTAGAAAATATCGCCTCTTTGACTAAGTCCCAAATCGTCTTTGAAGTCGTTAAAATGAAATCTGCCTCGAAAGATGAGGTCCTCGTAGGTGAAGGGGTCCTCGAAGTGCTCCCCGATGGTTTTGGTTTCTTGCGCTCTCCCAACTACAACTACCTTCCTTCAGCAGAAGATATTTATGTCTCTCCCGCCCAAATCCGTCGCTTTGACCTCAAGAAAGGAGATACGGTCTATGGAACGATTCGCTCTCCCAAAGAAAAAGAGAAATACTTTGCCCTCCTGAAAGTCGATTTTATCAATGAACAGTCCCCAGAAAAATCTAAAGAACGGATCTTCTTCAACAACTTAACCCCTCTTTTCCCGACAGAGCGCTTAGTCATGGAAACAACGAAAGACCAACTCTCCATGCGCGTTCTTGACTTAGCAGCTCCTATTGGGAAAGGACAACGGGGACTGATTGTCGCCCCTCCCAAAACCGGTAAAACCATTCTTCTCAAAAATATCGCGAACTCGATTGCTACCAATCATCCTGAAGTGGTCCTGATCGTCCTCTTAATTGATGAGCGTCCAGAAGAGGTAACCGACATGCAGCGCATGGTTAAAGGGGAAGTCGTCTCTTCAACTTTTGATGAACCCCCTGAGCGTCATACCCAAGTAGCTGAAATGGTTATTGAAAAGGCTCGCTCTCTTGTGGAAACAGGAAAAGATGTCGTCATCCTCTTAGATTCCATTACTCGCCTCGCGCGCGCTTTTAATACGGTCCAACCCCACTCCGGGAAAATCTTAACAGGGGGGGTCGATGCCCACTCTCTCCATAAACCCAAGCGCTTCTTTGGAGCTGCCCGGAATGTCGAGCACGGAGGGTCTCTCACCATTATCGCTACCGCTCTTATCGAAACAGGCTCCCGTATGGATGAAGTCATTTTCGAGGAATTCAAAGGAACAGGTAACATGGAACTGGTGCTCGATCGCCGCTTGGCCGATCGTCGAACCTACCCAGCCATTGATGTGGTGAGAAGTGGAACGCGAAAAGAAGATCTCCTTTTCCACCCTGAAGAACTCGAAAAAATCTATCTCTTGAGACAAGCTCTTTCCGACCTCAACCCCCTTGACGCCATGAATCTTCTCTTGAGCCGACTAAAGAAAACCAACTCTAACGCTGAGTTTCTATTATCCATGAAAGAATAAAATGATTTTCTTTTTTTTCCCGGTCCCCTACGATCTGGAAATAGGGAATGAAATAGTTTTAATATGGTTTCAGAGACAGGAAAGTCAAAAAAAAAGCTTCTCCTTATCACTTCCTCGGGA